>CAZAME010000074.1:0-5028 GCA_964486445.1 uncultured Bacteroides sp.
ATCAGCGGTCGAGCCATACATCTTTGCATTTACCGAGTTTTATCGGACAGCAATATATTACAATACATTTATTGTTAATTTATCTAAATTCGGATGCCAATATGGCATCCATTTGTTATCTTTGCAATAATATAAATTGATTAAGATTATGGAAATTGTCAGCGCACGTGATTTCAGGTCAAAACAGACCCTATTTTTAAACAAAGCATTAAAGGGAGAATCGGTACTTCTTACTTCGCGTATAGGCACCTTCAGAATTATACCTATTACTGAAGATGACTCAATAACATCGCGTATTACGAATGGACTTAATGAAGTAAAGCTAATGCAAGAAGGTAAGATCAAAGGTTACACTATAGACGACGTGCTCAATGAACTTTAATATAAGTATCACTCCAGGATTTCTTAAAAGCCTCAAAACTCTATCAAAAAGGTATAAATCAATAAAACAAGACTTTGCAGCTTTTGCAGAATCGCTAAAAAATGACCCAACGCAAGGTGTGGAACTCACACCCGGTATACGTAAGATACGAATGGCTATAACCTCGAAACAACGAGGAAAATCAGGCGGAGCACGCATAATCACCTACACTGCTTTCATCAGCGAGCACCTCGGCAATATATATTTGCTTGATATATACGATAAAGCAGATTATTCCACAATAGACATTGACATCCTGCAAAAGAAAATCAAAGAACTTGGGTTATAAAACACCTACGCCCGCCACGGTTGGACTGTGGCGGGCGTAGATGTTTATGAGGGGATTTGGGAAATCAATCGACAGGAAGGTTGACGCCGGCGAGCTTCATGCCGCAGCTGCGGACAAAGCCGAGAATCGCGCGGCGCACGGGCGAGTCGGGCAGGTCTTCCTCAATGCGGCGCAGGGCATTGTAGGTGCTCGTGGAGCACTGATAGATGTGGCGATATGCCTTGGCTGCATCGTCGATGTCGCTTTCGGCAAAACCGCCGTCGCGACGCATCAGCACGGCGTTGACACCATAATAGCTCACAGGGTTGTGGGCCATGATGACATACGGGGGAACGTTTGACGACACTCGGCAGCCGCCCTTGAGCAGCGACCACTTGCCCACGCGTGCACCTTCGTGCAAGATGACAGCCGACGAGAGGATTACACATTCGTCGACAAGCACATTACCGGCGATCTTCACACCATTGCCGAGCACACACTTGCCCACAATATGCGAGTCGTGACCGATATGTGTCTCTGCCAGAATGAAGCAATCGTCGCCTATGCGTGTGCCGCCCTCGGTGTGGATGCCTCGGTTGATGATGACCTGCTCGCGGATGACATTGTTATCGCCGATGTAGCAGTAGGTCTTCTCGCCTTTCCAGCGGAAATCCTGGGGATCGGCACCGATGATGGCACCCTGGTAAACCTTGTTGTTCTTGCCCATGCGGGTGCCGGAGAGGACACTGGCGTAGGGCTTTATCTCACAACCGTCGCCAATTTCTACATCGGCGTCGATATAAGCGAACGGATGGATAATGACGTCTTTGCCTATTTTGGCAGAGGGGTCAACGTGTGATAGCGGGCTAATCATGATATCAGTTATTTGGATATGTTATATAAATCATTTATATAATCAGCGACCGCCACCAAGAGCCTGATAGAGCGAGATAACCGACTGCGCGCGCGACAGACGGTTGGAAATCTGCTGTATCTGAGCCTGGAGCAGCGATTGCTGGGCTGTGAGCACCTCGAGATAGGAAGTTGAGCCGCTGTAGCGCAACAAATCGGTTGTATAGTCGACAGACTTCTCGAGATTCTCGACTTGTGCGGCCACATACTTGGCCTGCTCACCGGTGTTGGCATAGACTGTGAGAGCGTCGTTGACCTCGGCAGTGGCTTTGAGCAGCGTGTACTCAAAGTTGTTGAGAGCCTGCTTCTGCTGAAGCTTTGTAGCCTGCAGACGGGCAATATTCTGACCACGCATAAACAGGGGTGCTGTCAGCGAGCCGGCAAGCTGAAGGAACCAATCGCCGGGATTCTGCACGAAGCTGCCCAACAGATTGGTGTAGCCTCCGCCGGCACTGATGGTGAGACCAGGATAGAACGCAGCGCGGGCTGAGTTGGTGGCATAGTAAGCCACAGCGAGCGACTGCTCAGCGGCGGCAACGTCGGGGCGGCATGCAAGTTCGCGCATGGGCACACCGTCGCGCAGTATCTCGGGCGCGTTGAGCTCTACAGTCGATGGAATACTCCACTCACGTGGCTGCACATTGAGCAACAGCGACATAGTGTTGTTGAGCTGATCGAGCTGAGTGCGTATATCAGTGAGCGACGACAGAATGCCATAGTAGTTGGCGCGACTCTGCACCACGGCGGCCTCGGTGAGTCGGCCGGCTTCCTTGAGGTCAGCCATCACATCAACAGTCTCGCGCCACAGTTCAGAAGTTGTAGTCATGAGATTCTTCTGGGCCTCAAGCGATGAAATGGCATAGTAGGTGTTGGCAACGCCACAGATAATCTGCGACCGCACGGCCTGGGCGTATGCCTCACTCTGCAATACGGCAGCCTGGGCCGAACGCTTGTTGTTGAGGAGCTTGCCGAAGATGTCTATCTCCCAGCTCAACTGCAGGGGGAGCTGATAGGTCCACGACAGGGCCGACTTGGCGTAAGACACGCCGGCACCGTTGGGAGCAAAGGCCAGCGACGGCAGATAGCTCAGTCGAGCGCCGCGCAGCTGCGCGTTGGCGATGCCCACATTGAGCTGAGCATTGCGCAGATTAACATTGTTGGCAAGAGCCTGGTCGATAAGACCGGCAAGCACAGGATCAGTGAAAACCTTCTCCCAGCTCAGATTGCCGAAGGCGGCCGAGTCGGGGGTTGCCTTCAGAGCCTCGGCATATTCACTTGTGATTGCCGACGACGTGGGTGTATCATACTTTTTGTAGATGTTGCAGCTGCCCATTGTGAGGGCAACCGCAACACCTGCTGCTAACATTATTCTGGAGTTCATAATGTGGTGTGGAGTCTGTTACTTTGTATTTTTTACTGAATACTGCTCGATCTCACTCTCGATAGCGCCGTTGTCGGTGTCTTTCCACTGCAGGGGCGAAATCTTCTCCTGCAAGCTCTGGAAGACCACAAACAGCGTGGGCACGATGAGAACCTGCAGAATCATGCCTATGAGCATACCACCGATAGAGCCTGCGCCAAGGGCGTTGTTGCCGTTAGCGCCTACGCCATGGGCAAACATCAGAGGCAGCAGACCGATAATCAGCGCCAGAGATGTCATCAGAATCGGGCGCAAACGTGCCGAAGCACCGGATATAGCCGCATTGACAATGCTCATGCCGGTCTTGCGGCGGTCGAGGGCAAACTCAACAATGAGGATGGCGTTCTTCGCCAACAGACCGATCAACATAATCAGCGCGATCTGCAGATAAATGTTATTGGAGATGTCACCAATCTTGGCGAAAATAAATGTGCCCATAAGACCGAAGGGTATAGACAGCAGAACTGCCCACGGAAGCACATAGCTCTCATACTGAGCCGACAGCAACAGATACACGAAGAGCAGACACAGACCGAAGATCACTGCGGTGTCGGAACCGCTCGACGATGCCTGCTCGCGGGTCATACCGGAGAAGTCATAGCTATAACCCTGGGGGAGTGTCTCGGCGGCCACGCGGCGTATTGCGGCCAAGGCGTCGCCCGACGAGAAGCCCTCGGCAGGCTGACCGGTCACAGAAATACTCTGGAACATATTGAAGCGGTTCAGAAGGTCGGGGCCATACACGCGCGACAGCTTCACGAAGTTTGACACGGGTGCCATCTCGTTGCCGTTACGCACCTTGATGGCATTGAGAGTCTCGGGAGACACGCGCGCATCGGGCGACGACTGCATCATCACGCGATAGATCTTGCCGAAGCGGTTGAAGTTTGACACGTACATACCACCATAGTAGCCCTGGAGCGTCGACAATATCACCGTCGGCGATATGCCGGCCTGCTTGGCCTTGGCAACGTCAACGTCGAGCATATACTGCGGGAAGGTGGGGTTGAAGGTTGTATATGCCATCTGTATTTCGGGCTGCTGATTAAGCTGCGCCAGGAAGCCTTGGACTACTGCGAAGAATTTGTTGATGTCGCCACCGGTGCGGTCCTGCATCTTGATTTCAAAACCGTTGGTCACCGAGTAACCGGTAATCATAGGCGGCGCGAAGATCACGACATTACCGTCGGTCACCTGCGACGTCAGACCGTAGAGCTGGCGTATAACCGCCTGCGAGCTCTGGTTGTCTTCCTTACGCTGATCCCAGTGCTTGAGTCGAACGATGAATGTGCCGTAGGTTGAGCCTTGGCCTGCGATAAATGAGTAACCATTGATGAGCTGACGGCCCTCAACTTCGGGCACCAGCGATATCAGCGAGTCGACCTGGTCGAGCACCTCGGAGGTGCGCGCCTGCGACGAGCCCGGAGGGAGGTTCACCATCACGAAGATGGTGCCGGTGTCTTCATTAGGCACAAGGTCGGTGGGCGTGGTAGACATCAGATATACGAGCACGGCTATCGACGCTGCAACGATGCCGAATGCCAGCGCCTTAGCTTTCACAAAGAAGCTCACCATCTTGCGATAACGGGCAAGCAGATGGTCATAGCCAGTGTTGAAGCCCGCGTGGAAACGCTGTATAAAGTTCTTCTTCTCGCCCTCATGGTCGGCAGGAGGCTTGAGGAACACGGCACACAGCGCCGGCGAAAGTGTCAATGCGTTGATTGCCGAGAAGAAGATGGCGATTGCCATAGTAAGACCGAACTGACGGTAGAACACACCCGAAGTGCCCGACATAAACGACACGGGGATAAACACCAGCATCATCACAAGCGTGATCGACACCAGCGCGCCGGCAATCTCATTCATCGCGTCGATCGACGCACGGCGGGCCGACTTATAGCCAACATCGAGCTTGGCATGCACGGCCTCCACCACCACAATCGCGTCGTCGACCACAATCGCAATCGCAAGCACGAGAGCCGAAAGGGTGATGAGGTTGATGGAGAA
>CAZAME010000074.1:5038-8095 GCA_964486445.1 uncultured Bacteroides sp.
CCGATAAGCTTCATCACGAAGAATGTGCCGATAAGCGCCACAGGTATTGCAACGGCCGGGATGATGGTGGAACGAAGGTCCTGCAAGAACAGATACACAACCACAAACACCAGCAGGAATGCCTCGATCAGGGTCTTGATTACCTCATGAATCGAGGCATAGAGGAAGTCGTTGTTGTTCATCGGCACATTGATCTCAAGACCTGACGGGAGATCCTTGCGTACCTTGTCGACGAAAGCAAGACAGTCGTTGATAATAGTGGTAGCGTTTGAGCCTGGGGTCTGGAACACAATACACATTACCGACGGGTTGCCGTTGTACTTCGAGTGGAAGCCGTAAGTCACACGACCAAGTTCAAGATCGGCCACATCCTTCAGATAGAGCACATCGCCGTCAGACGACGCACGCACCACGATGTTGCCGAACTCCTCGGGAGTCGTGAGTCGACCGCGATATTTCACAGTGTACTGGAAGGCGGTCTCGCCCTGCTCGCCAAAGGCACCGGGAGCAGCTTCAAGGTTCTGCTCGGCCAGGGCAGCCGAGATATCCGACGGCATCAGACCATACTGTGCCATGACTTCGGGTTTGAGCCACACACGCATCGAGTAGTCGGCGCCCATCACCATGACGTCGCCCACACCAGACACACGCTGCAACTCGGGCACAATATTGATTTTCATGTAGTTCTCGAGGAATTCCTCGGTGTAGTTGCCCGTGGGGTCAGACAGCGACACACCCACAAGCATCGAGGTCTGGCGCTTCTGCGTGATCACACCCACGCGCGTCACTTCGGCAGGCAGAAGGTTCTGAGCTTTTGCAACACGGTTCTGCACGTCTACGGCAGCCATGTCGGGGTCAAAACCCTGCTCAAAGTATACATTGATGGTGGCCGAACCGGTGTTGGTGGCGGTTGACTCCATGTAGGTCATGCCCTGCGCACCGTTGATCGACTCTTCAAGAGGCGCAATCACCGAGTTGAGCACAGCCTGCGCATCGGCACCTGTGTAGGTGGTCGTCACAGAGATCGTAGGCGGCGCAAGGTCGGGATACTGGGTCACCGGCAGCGAAAAGAGGCCGAGCAGACCCAGCAACACAATAAATATCGAAATTACCGTCGATAGCACCGGACGGTTAATAAACGTGTCGAGTTTCATTGTAAAAGTCTGGGTGAATACTTTTTATGATTCCTTGATTAACGACGCGGCATTACTGCTGCTGAGCCTCGGCGGCTGCCTGAGCGGCAGGTGCCGGATTCACGATCATGTTGTCGCGCACCTTTGTGCCTACGCCTTCAGTGACTACGCGGTCGCCGGGCTTCAGACCCTCGAGTACCACAAAATTCTTGCCGTCGTTGATGTCAAGCACCTTGATGCGGGTCTGGTGTGTGCGCAGTGAGTCGTCGAGCACATAGACATAGCGCAAATCCTGCACCTCAAAGGTAGCCTTCATGGGCACGGTCAGAGCCGAGTCGGCGCGATTGGGGATTACTACTGAGCCTGTGCTGCCGCTGCGCAACAGTCCGGTGGGGTTGTCAAACAGCGCACGCACTGTTGCTGCGCCGGTGGCGTTGTCTATCACGCCCGACACAGTTGCAACCTTACCCTCAAGCGGATATATTGATCCGTCGGCCAGACGCAGATTCACGGCCGGCATTTTGCCCACACGCTCGTCGAGGCTGTAGCGGCCGTTGTCGGTGAGAGTCAAGATGTCTTTCTCGTTGAGCGAGAAGTAAGCATAAACCTTAGAGTTGTCGCTCACGGTGGTCAGGGGCTGGGCCGACGACGGCGATGCCAGCGAACCTTCGCGATTGGGTATCGAGCCTACCACACCATCGCTGGGAGCTGTCACCACGGTGTAGGCCAAGTTCTTACGGGCATTCACGAGGCCAGCGTTGGCCTGTGCCAACTGAGCCTTTGCCTGCGCCAGAGCGTTCACGGCCATCTGATATTCATAGTCGCTGATGATATTCTTATCGAGCAGATGACGCTTATTGTCAACAGTGAGCTGAGCGGTCTCAACGGCGGTCTTTGCCACATTCACCTGCGCCTGCGCCTGATTTACGGCAGCCTCAAACTGCACCTGGTCGAGGGTGAAGAGAGTCTGACCCTTGTGCACCTTCTGTCCCTCATCAACATGCACCTTAGTGATGAAACCCGACACCTGAGGGCGGATGGCAATGTCGGTTTTACCCTTGATGATTGTGGGATAAGAAGTAGAGAGCTCACTCACTACCGGCTCCACTACCATTGTCGCCACGGTGGGTGCCTGGGGAGCCTGCTGATTGTTGTCCTTTGAGCCGCATGAAGCCACAGTCGCAGCCACTGCTGCCGTTGCCAAACATGCGCTTGCTAAGCGGATAAGTCTGCTGTTCATCTTGTTGATTTGTTATAAAGCTTACAGTTATTGATTTTTTCTACATCATTTTTGTCGCCGGCATCACCCCCGCGCCCTGTGGCAGTCGCTGCCTGTGGCATCGATTATATTATATATGTAAATAATATATAGGAGGGATATGGCCTCGCGCAAATTATGGCGCAAAATTACTAATTTTTGCCCAATTTCAGTTTTCCCAAAAAGGAAAATTCCTGGTCATTATATCCACTAAAACAATTAATAAAAGTTAACTGACATATCTGCCACAGCTCGCGCCGCGGGCCAATGAGACAACTTCACGCCTCACACGCTTAAAATATTGACAGTTAACAAAAATTTTTAGCTAAAGATAGCCTGTGTTTGAAAAAAAGTTACGATATTTGCACTGCTGAATTCGGCCGCCGGCCTAAACTCCGGCACTAACACGCATACCTATTGAATTTTAGCACGATTTTTCGGTATGCGCCGACAATAATAAGCCAATTATTCAATATTGTTTAAAAATATAACAACCTACACCAATGACAAAAGCCGACATTGTAAATGAGATTGCAAAAACAACAGGTATCGACAAAGCCAACGTTGTTGAGACAATCGAGAAATTCATGGAAGTAGTTAAGGAGTCTCTCGCCAACGGCAACAACGTATATCTCCGTGGCTTCGGTAGCTTCATCATCAAGGTAC
>CAZAME010000075.1:0-7998 GCA_964486445.1 uncultured Bacteroides sp.
GCAAATATCTCGGCCCGGCTCGCGACGAAATGGAGAAGCTCTACAAGCACAAAATTAGAACGTGCTCGGTAGCGCTGGCAAAGCTGAATAATACAGTTTCTGCCACTCCGGCATCATAAAACAACAGGACCGCACCTGAGCATCAGCGTGCGGTCTTGCTGTCTTATTTTTTTGACAACGACAATGCAATATTTGCTACGCTCGGCAGGCGGCAATTCAAAAAAAAGCATTACATTTGCATTGTATTTAAATATTACATGTAATAACCAACCAAATTTTCATTAACCATGGCTTACGTAATCACCGACAAATGTGTGGCTTGCGGCACCTGTCTGCCCGTTTGCCCCGTTGAAGCTATCTCCGAAGGCGACATCTATCACATCGATCCCGACACTTGCATCGAGTGCGGTTCTTGCGCAGAAGTTTGCCCCAGCGAGGCTATCCTTCCTCCCGCATGATAGTCGCGCGATAGCTCGCAACACAACAAACATTATATGCGACGTTTTGCACCCTACACGGGCCCAAAGCGTCGCATTTATATACACGCGCATGTGCAATTCATTCGACAATAATCTGTCGGCCGCAATTTCCGGCAGAACTCTGATACTCGACGGTGCCTTGGGTTCTGTTGCCAGACAACTTGTGCCGGAATGCACGGGGAGTACCGACAGCCTGTGCTTAACTCATCCTGAGGTCATAGCCCGTATTCATCGAGAATATATCAACGCAGGAGCCGACATAATTACGACCAATACACTATGCGCCAACGATGCCGCAATGCCATCTCACGACGTCGTAGCCATAAACAGGGCCGCAGTGCAACTGGCTGTTGAAGCGGCATCGAACGCGTCGCGCAAAATATGGGTGGCCGGATCGATATGCCCGGTCACAACAGAGGCTGTGTATACGTCTCAGGCAGAAACATTAATAGCCAATGGTGTCGACGCACTGCTCATAGAAACAATCTACGACACACACAACGCCCGGGCAGCAATAAACGGCGTCGCTGAGGCTATGAACAATCTGGGGCGCGAGGTGCCTGTGATGCTGTCGGCAACACTCACTCCCGAAGGTCGGTTGCCATCAGGAGAAAATCTACAAGACTTCATAGCCGTAGCTTCGGAATGCCGCACGCTGCTTAGCATAGGGCTTAACTGCGGTTATGGCCCCATCACACTTGGGCAATATCTGCCAGAACTCGCGCAAGCAGGTATGCCTCTGAGTTTTCACCCGAACGCGGGGCTACCCAACTCATCCGGGCTCTACGACATTACACCGGAAGAATTTGTAACACAGATAGCTAAAGCGACAGCCTCAACCAGAGTCTGTATCCTCGGAGGCTGCTGCGGAACCACTCCGGTCCACATAGCAGCCTGTCAAAGCATTTGCGGCACACCAGATGATTTTCAATCGGCTAAGAGCGTGCCCCACAAGAAATGTTCTTATCCCCAGGTATAATTGTGAACTTTGCCGCGCGAGGCTCGCAAACGTGCTGCAAACGTGTGTATCGGGCGGAAAAGGATCATCAGTGGCAATGCCCAACCGGCCTTACCGTAGCCAAGCGCCGACATAACACGACGCCACAGCAGCACAAGCGGTGTCCACAGCCCAATAGCCGTAGCAAGCGCAAAACATAAGGGCAGCAATGATGGCAATCCTAACAGGCTGACGCACACCGCTGCGGCAAGCCATATCCACAGCAGAGTCGAGCACAATCCTGTGACCCGGCGACTACGCTTGCTTATAAAGCCACCAGTGAATATGCGGCGGCGCTTATTATCGGCAAAACTGCGTTGCGGATTCACACTCAGAGCCGTCGTTATCGCGTCGGAAGCAAGCTGCACACAGGTGTTTGCACCTGTGGCTATCTCGCTCACAAACACATCGTCGTCGCCATTACGCAGATTGAGCGACCGAGAGAAACCCTTGTTTGCAAAAAACAGTTCGCGTCGATATGCCAGATTATGCGATGTTCCGCGATAGGGATGACCGCACAAGGCAGCATCAATATAAGTCACGGTGTCGACACAGCTGTCAAAAGCTCTGAAGTGTCGCCATCGCATATCGTCGTTATCAATATCCGGCCTGTCTACACCGATAACAACCTCACATCGGCGCGAAGCGAAGTCGCCGGCCATACGCATAAGCCACTTATCTGATGGGATAGCCGTGTCGGCGTCGACCGACACAATTACACTATGGCGAGCGGCCTTTACGCCAATTGTCAGAGCAAGCTTCTTGCGCGACAGATTGCGGGCACCGTCGGGAGTGAAAGTAAGATACAGATTCCGATGCTCTCTTGCAAGAAGACTAACGATCTCAGTTGCAGCGTCGGCCTGCCCCTCATTCACTACAATTACATCAAAAGGCGCCGGATAATCCTGAGCGAGCAGAGCCGGCAAAAGATTGCTCAGATATTCAGCATCGTCGGAGGCATACACCACCACCGACACATCGGGCAAATCCTCTACTGCCGGCAGAGGTGCCTCAGTGTCAGCAGCTATCTTGCGGCACACGCGCAACAGCCGGCAACAAGCAAGCACCAACACTGCGACCATTGCCATCAGTGCTATCGCGGCAGGCACAATCACCTGTATAGTAGGATTGAATGAAAAGTCCATTTGTGTGAGGTAGTGAAAGATTTATTTACTACAAAATTACAAAAAAAGCACAGCCTACGGCTATTTGATGTCAATAAGTTTGTGAGTTTGCAACGACAAACGCCACAAGGGATGGTGAAGGATATAGTCAACTGCGCAGTCGATGTTGCGACCCGAACATGGTTGCACGAAATAATGCATCGCGGGCGGCACGCTGTCGGCTACAGAATCAGGATCACAACCCTCTGTAAGAACTACCTTCACCTCATCAACACGCTGTATCAGCAACGGAGGCATTTTGGGAGAGCATGTCACCCAATCGACCCCTTCGGGCAGAGGGAGCGACCCGTTTGTTTCTACCTGGATATAAAAACCAGCAGCATGCAGGGCATCTACCAACTCATTGTCAAGTTGCAACGCCGGCTCTCCACCTGTGACCACGATATGACGGGCAGCGTATGGCACCACGCGCGATAGAATCTCCGGTAACGATAGTTGTTCACCCCTGGCATGGTCGGTGTCGCAGAAGCTGCAGGCACGGTTGCATCCAGCAAAACGCAGAAACACCGCAGCTGTGCCGGTGTAGAATCCCTCGCCTTGCAACGAATAAAAAATCTCGTTTACACGATATAGCTTTTCAGCTTCCATAGGCGTTATCAATCAAGCTCGTAAGCAGCTGTGTTTCCTTCACTCTCCATTACCTCTACCCTATAGCAGTTGGGTATTTTGCGGCAGAGATATGCTGCGATATTCTCGGCAGTAGGATTAAAATTGAGTACATCGTTGAGACATTCATGGTCAAGGGTGTCTTTCACAACAGCCTTTATATGTGAAAAATCAGTGACCATGCCGTCGGCATTTAACTCCGCTGCACGACAGTGCACTGTCACAATCCAGTTATGACCATGCAACCGGGTGCATTTGCTCGGATATGAGAGATCGAGTCGGTGCGCTGCTGAGATCTCTATGCGCTTGCTCACATAATACATATTTTATATCAAATGTATGAGATGTTTTACTGAGGATTATTCTCCGCAGGCATCTGAGGCCGGTTCGTCGGAGATGTCGAAGGGCGGATTCACGGGTTCTACACCAAGTTCGCGCGCAAGAGCATACACATATTCAAGCGCTGCTGCCCGATTAGGCGCAATCTCGTCGTCGCGCTGTGCCTGCAACAACCGCTTGGTGAAGACTCCTACCATAGGACTTTGTGGCAACGCGAAAATGTGCATAATTTCGTCACCTCTGATAATTGCCTTGCGGTTGCGCTCGCGGTCTTTTGCACTTATATCACGGAACTTCTCTTCAACAATATCAAAGTTCTTGAGAAAACGGGCTTTTTTCTCCTCGTTGCGCGATGTTATATCTGCCCGGGCAAGTATCATGAGATCATTGAGGTCATCTTCGGCGTAGTTGGCAAGGCGGCGCACAGCACTGTCGGTGACGATGTCCTCTACCAACGCGATCGGTCGCATGTGCAGTTCGACGAGTTTACGCACATACTTCATCTTATCGTTAAGCGGCAGGCGCAGCGACCGGAAAATCTCGGGGACCATCTTCGAGCCTACAAAGTCGTGATTATGAAAAGTCCACCCCAGACGTGCATCATAATGCTTCACCACAGGCTTGCCGATGTCGTGGAGCAGAGCGGCCCAACGCAACCATAGATTGTCGCTCACAGCCGCTACGTTATCAAGCACCGTCAGCGTGTGCCAGAAGTTATCTTTATGCCCGCGTGTGCCCTTGCGGTCCACTCCTTTCAAGTCGCTGAGACGAGGAAAGATCAATTCAAGCAGCCCACTGCTGTCGAGAAGTGCCCAACCAATCGATGGCTTGGGAGAAAGCATAATTTTGTTGAGTTCATCGGCAATGCGCTCCCGCGAGATAATCTCTATGCGCGCGGCATTGCGGCGAATTGCATCGAAAGTCTCCGGATAGATATTGAAATCAAGCTGGGTGGCGAATCGTATGGCACGCATCATGCGTAGCGGATCATCGGAGAAAGTGATATCCGGATCGAGAGGAGTGCGGATAACGCGTCGCTCAATGTCGCCCATGCCATCATAACGGTCTACAAGTTGTCCGAAGGCGTCTTTGTTGACACACAGAGCCATGGCATTGATAGTAAAATCCCGGCGCGACAAATCATCTTCGAGTGTACCGTCTTCAACCACCGGTTTACGCGAGTTGCGGTCGTAGCTTTCGCGGCGGGCACCGACAAACTCAAGTTCAATATCGCGATGCTTCACCTGAGCAGTACCGAAGTTGCGGTATACAGCCAGATGAGTTCCGCGGCCGAGACGTTTTGCCACGGCTTGAGCAACCTCTATTCCGGCACCCACAGTCACAAAATCAATATCTTTGCTATGGCGCCCGATCACAAGATCGCGCACGTAGCCGCCAACCACGTAACAGGGGCGCGAGAGCGAGTCGGCAGTCTCACCCACCAAATGAAACACCCTGCTGTCTATGAGCCCTGCCAGCGAGGTCGAGGTATTCATGTTATCGTTACCACACATTATCGGGGCAGATAGATTATATTTTCAGGAGAATGAGTGAGCGGCTGCAGACCATTGTCTGCTGTGAGCACATAAGTATTTTCTATGCCTACTGCACCTGTGCCGGGAATCACAAATTTTGGTTCAAGAGCTATGACATTGCCCACCTGGAGAACATCGCGCGAACGAGGCGCTATCACGGGCAGCTCGTTAACTTGAATACCTATGCCGTGACCGATGAAGCCGGCGTGCTGCCTGTGCCCCATAAAATAGTCTTGCAGACCGTGGCGCTCCACAATCTCCATTGCCTGGCCATATAAGTCCTTGGCATTCATTCCGGGGTGAGCCTCGGCAGCAAGCGTGTGGCAAATCTCAACCGACACGTCGTGGGCATGTAGAGCTTTCTCGGCCAATGTGCCCAATGCATAAGTGCGCGTCATGTCGGTCATATATCCGTTATAGTTGCCGTTCATATCCACCATAACTGCCATACCCGGGCAAATAACAGTGCCATCGGCACCTACAGGAAGCGAAGGATCGGCCCCCGCACCGCCCATAGCAAAATCGTATGGCGACGGCGCATCGGCATTATCTCCGGCAAGCACATTTCCCATATACAACTCCATGGAGTCGCCGGCTATGCGAAATTGTCCGAGACATCCTTCGAGGCGAGCGGCACGCTCTATTTCAATCTGCAGCTCTATGTCTGTCATCCCCTCGCGATAAAGTCGCGGCACAAGGCTGTAGACACGCTCGTGGCGCACGCCGTCGGCAGCCAGCAAATCTATTTCATAGGGAGTCTTCACCGAGCGGGCACTCCGCAACAACGACGACGCATTCTCCGGCGTGGTGATATCCAAAGCCTTGCACAGCCTGCCTACTGCCGAAAAGGCGAGGGTGTCGAGTTCGAGCGCCGGCCGGGCCATACCGCTGATGTGATCAGCAATATGCTCGGGCTTGCCTATGTTAATGACATTGTCACCCTTGAGATTCACGGGTCTGCGCACAAAAAAGAGCGCATCACCCGTCAAGGGCATATACACATAGCCGTCGAAAACTCGGCCGGTGAGGTAATATATATTTGAGAAGTCGCGCACAAGCACAGCTTCTATGCCTGAGGCAACCATCTGAGCACGCACTTTATCCATGCGTAGCGCAGCCTCATCTGCTGCAAGCAACATCAGTCTGTCAGTCATAGCAATAACTTATATTTTATTCATCAGCAGGAAGGAATATAAGACCTACTTGCTCAATGTCGAGCAAAGTATCGACACGCATGATGTGGCGAAGTCTCACCGGCACACTGTCGGCCAAAGTATACCGGCGCGGAAGCGTGTCGCACAACTGAAAACTCACGCCTGTCCCCCGCCCGAGCCATCGACCTTTGGGATCGCACAAACGCACGTTAAGCGTATCGCATATAGCCGGCACACCGTCGAGCGGACTGCCCGGCGAACTTACCTCAAGCCATATATTGGCATAGGGATAAGTAGCTGAGTGCCGCAAAGCCAATGCTATCCGGCCGGTTGTCACCGAGTCGGCAAAATCGGGAGTAAACGTGATAGTATCATTATATGCCCACCCGGCCGACGGCAACACAGTGAAGTGGCTATAACTATTGTGTCCGGGGGCACATGCTCCCAGACACAGCAGTATTAATATTAGTGCAGCGACAATTCTATTCATCCTTGTCTGCGGGTTTGGCATACCGGTCATTTGCCGGCCGTGCCGGCTTCTTACGATTCTCGACGGGTCGGTCGCCCTTAGGTTTCGGCGAACCCGGGCGGTCTCCACCCTGACGTTTGGGGCGATTGTTTCGATCGCGGCGATCATTGGGTCCCTGCGGCTTGCGGTCGGCTCCTCCCGACTTGTCTACAGTCGATGATTTGTCTGTCTTAGGCTTTGAATCGGTGTCTTCGGACTTTTCAGACTGCTGCCCCTCGGCCTTGGGCTTCTTATTCTTGCGCTTCTTCTTTTTCTTGTTGTCGAAGCGAGTGAGATCATTATCTCCGAGAATATCGCCAAGCGGTTTACGCTCGGGTGTCTTATCGGCTGATTCCGGCTCAAGTTTCAGTGGCTTCTCGCCGGCCTTGTTCATATTTATAACCTCAAAAGCTCGGGCGGCATCAATTGTGACCAGATTGGCGGCCATCGACTTGTCTGTCGAATAGGTGATGGTGCGCTTGAATATATCGGTCTTGAAGTGATAATATGTGCCGTCGGCTGTCTCGAGACGCACATCACGCGGAGGCATGCGCTTCACCGCCTCGACGTAGGTATCGGCCTCGAAGTTCAGACAACACTTGAGCTTAGCACACTGGCCCGCGAGTTTCTGAGGATTAAGCGAAATATCCTGGAATCGGGCTGCCGATGTAGCTACAGACACAAAGTTACTCATCCACGACGAGCAGCACAAAGCACGGCCACAAGGACCGATGCCGCCTATGCGACCGGCTTCCTGACGGGCACCGATCTGCTTCATCTCGATGCGCACCTTGAAGGTCTCGGCAAGCACCTTGATGAGCTGACGGAAGTCGACACGCTCGTCGGCAATATAGTAGAAGATAGCCTTGTTACCGTCGCCCTGATACTCTACATCGCCAATCTTCATATTAAGATGCAGCGATTCGGCAATCTTGCGGGCACGTATCATTGTGTCGTTTTCGCGGGAGCGGGCCTCTTCGTATTTCTCAAGGTCGGCAGGGCGTGCCTTGCGGAAGATACGCTTGATTTCGGTGCCGGGGCGCACGTTGGCTTTCTTCATCTGTATCTTCACCAGTTCACCGGTGAGGGTCACGCAACCTATGTCGTGACCGGGCGAAGCCTCCACAGCAACCATATCTCCGGTTGTCAGCGGGATATTGGTGGTATTTTTGTAGAAGCCCTTGCGCGTGTTCTTA
>CAZAME010000076.1:0-7982 GCA_964486445.1 uncultured Bacteroides sp.
AGAAATCTTGGCGAACACCTGGTTAGGAATTGAGTTACCTACCTCAGAGTAAGAAGCGCGGAGTTTCAAGTAAGTGATAACCTCGGGCAGAGGAATATATTTGTGAGCAAGAGTGCTGACGCCGACAGAGTAATAGCCATAGTTATCGGGAACGCCAGTATCATATTTCTCACCTGTTGCAGCATCGATTCGATACTTAAACTGACGGAAGGCGCGATACCAGTCCTGACGGTAAGAACCTTCGACGAATAACATTTCCTTCCAACCGAGCTGTGCGGTTACGAATAGACCCTTATCCCAGTTTGAAGTCTTTGAGTAGGTAGTGGGATTACCCATCCACTGGATAGTGGGATAGAAGTAGTTGTAAAGATCGGGGAGCTTGGTCATACCGTTAGCTAAGTATGTAGCATTACCATAGATATTCTGGTGAGTACCATGAGTGGTGTGGCCTGACCAACCTAATGTTGCACTAACATCCCAGTCCTGCTTGAAAGTCTTGTTGTAGCTCAAGAGAGCGTCGACATAGATATCGGTGCTGGTGTACTTATCCTGATTGAAGATACCGAACTTTTCGAACTCAGCGGGGTTAGCTGTAGTAGCATAGCGGTGGCTTTCGCCTTCCTGACGAGCACGGTCGAGGTTCAAACGGCCCTGAATGTTAAGACCAGGGATAATCTCATAGTTAGCTGAGATATAACCATAGGCGCGCTCATCGCGATTGACACTTCTGTTCTTACCGGTAATCCAGTAGGGGTTGTTGCGCGATGCAGTCAGAGGATAGGCCCAGTTCTGAATCATATCGGTAAATGTAGCCACACCTGAGATATACTGACCACCACTGTTGTAGAAGCTGATGTGGTTAGTATCCCAGCTACCCATGACCTGATAATTATCACGATAGTAATTCATATCAACGTTGGGCGCAGTGGTATAGAGGTCATAGAGGGGGTTCATGACAGTACCACCACCGGGGCGGTTGTTGGTCTTGGCATAAACATAGTTGATGGCAACATCAATATGCAGTTTCTTGTCGAAGAGGTTATAACCCTGACGGAAGCTGAAGGTGTTACGGTTGTAGGTGTTGTTGGGCACCATGCCGTCGGCGTTGCTGTTTGAGAAAGAGAAGTAAGAAGTAACTTTCTCAGTACCACCGGAGATAGACACCGAGTTGTTCCAGGTTGTACCTGTTTCGAAGAAGTTGTCTACATTGTTTCTTGCCTTGTTGGTGAGCTTTGCACCGGCAAAGTTGAGATCGGCCTCGGTCATGTCGGAGAGTTTCTTACCCCATGAAGACACCGAAAGAGTAGAGCCTTCGATTGAAGCACCATAAATTTTCTGCAATTTAGGAGTCATAAGGGGCTTCTCAAAGGTAACGTTGGAGTTAACAGTTACAGAGATCTTGCCTTCCTTACCTTTCTTGGTGGTAATCATGAGCACACCGTTGGCAGCAGCTGAGCCATAGAGAGCAGAAGCGTTTGCACCCTTAAGCACGTTGATGCTCTCGATGTCATCGGGGTTGATGAGCGAGAGGGCGTCGCCCGAAGTGCTTGTGCCTGCATAGGTCATTTCTGAAGCATCAGAAGTCCATTTGCTACCGGCAGCCTTGCCTACTTCGTTTGTCATAGGAATACCGTCGACAACAATCAGAGGAGCGTTGTTACCCATAACTGACTTGTTACCACGGAGAAGAATCTTGGAAGAACCACCGGCACCACCAGCGCTCTGCTGGATAGAAACACCGGCAACCTTACCGGAGAGAGAGTTTACGAAGTTGGCATCCTGCACACGCATAAGGTCTTCACCCTTTACTTCCTGAGTAGCATAGTTGAGTGAAGCTTCCTTACGACGAATACCGAGTGCGGTTACCACAACTTCGTCGAGAATAGTAGTGTTTTCTTCAAGGACAATGTGCATGGGAGCGGTACCGGTAACGGTAACATCCTGGTCCTTGCAACCTACGTAAGAAAAATGAAGGACATCGCCAACGGCGGCCTTTACTGAAAATTCGCCGTCGATGTTTGTAGCCGTACCGGTAGTTGTACCCTTAACGAGTACAGAAACACCGTACAGAGGCTCGTCTGTGTTGTCGACGACAGTACCCGTCACTGTGATGAGGCTCTTCTGTGCTACAAGCGCAAAAGGACACAACAGCAGAATCAGGGCTAAGAGTCTTGTCACTGTGCGATTCATAAGCGAAAATCGTTTAGTTCGTGTTGCTAAAAATAAAAGAATATAAGGTAAAAAAATTGTTGTCTTATTATAGATGAGGCAGTTATACCTGGCTTGCGAAGGTCGCCTCGGCACCTTGCGCACAGGGGATTACTGTGGAAATGATTGGGTTACTGTGTTTAATGGCCATAAGGTCATATCATGGTGAGAGTGCACTATTTTATTTCAGATGCAAATATATAAGTTTTTTCCTACATTTTTTGTTTACGACTGTTAATAAATGTCAACATCGCAACGTGGCGTACATTTTTAACTATACGCGTTATTTTTATTAAACCGAGAGCGCATGTAGCGCCTTATATACATTATTATAAAATACCTTTAATTATATATAGGCTTCTCTTGACAGAGCGGGCCGACAGGTTAAGTCCCGCCGGCCCGCCATATAGTTTATGGCTTATCTTACTTTAGTGACACCAGGATCACTCCCACTCGATAGTTGCCGGTGGTTTAGACGAAATATCGTAGGTGACGCGGTTGACACCCTTGACCTTATTGATGATGTCGTTGCTGACCTTGGCAAGGAACTCGTAGGGGAGATGGGCCCAGTCGGCAGTCATGGCATCGGTGGAGGTGACGGCGCGTAAAGCCACGGCACGCTCGTAGGTGCGCTCGTCGCCCATAACGCCTACGCTCTGAACAGGCAACAGGATGACGCCCGCCTGCCAGACCTTGTCGTAGAGACCGTGCTCGCGCAAGCCGGTGATGAAGATGTCATCGGCATCCTGAAGGATGCGCACCTTCTCGGGTGTGATGTCGCCAAGAATACGCACAGCCAAACCGGGGCCGGGGAAAGGATGGCGGGTTATGAGGTGCTCAGGCATGCCAAGCTCGCGGCCGACAGCCCGCACTTCATCTTTGAAGAGCAGCCGAAGGGGCTCGCACAGCTTAAGATTCATCTTCTCGGGAAGACCGCCAACATTGTGATGACTCTTAATGGTGGTGCCTGTGATGGACAGCGACTCGATGCAGTCGGGATATATGGTGCCCTGAGCGAGATATTTAACATCCTTGAGTTTATGAGCTTCGCGGTCAAACACATCGATGAAGCCTTTGCCTATGATCTTGCGCTTGCGCTCGGGATCGGTGACACCGGCGAGCTCGGCAAAGAATTCAGCCGACGCATCAACGCCTATCACATTCAAGCCAAGCGTCTCATAGTCGCGAAGCACGTTGTGGAACTCATTTTTGCGCAGCATGCCGTGGTCGACAAAGATGCAAGTGAGGTTCTTGCCTATCGCACGGTTAAGGAGCACAGCCGCAACCGACGAGTCAACGCCACCGCTGAGGCCGAGCACAACCTTATCATCGCCGAGCTGCTCGCGGAGCGACTGCACGGTGGTCTCGATGAATGATGCAGCGCTCCAGTCTTGTTTGCCGCCGCAGATGTCAACGACGAAGTTGCGCAGAATGCGGGTGCCGCACTCGCTGTGATATACCTCGGGGTGGAACTGCACGCCCCAGGTAGGCTCGCCATCGACCTTGAAGCCGGCTACACGCACCTTGTCGGTCGACGCGATGATGCGGAAGGAATCGGGCACAGAGGTGATAGTGTCGCCGTGGCTCATCCAGATCTGCTCGCCGTCGGCAATGTCATGCATAAGCGGGTCGGAGGCATCAACACCGGTGAGGCGCGCACGGCCATATTCGCGCGAGCCGGCAGGCTCAACCGAGCCACCCGATACCCACGACAGATACTGGGCGCCATAGCAGATGCCAAGCACGGGGTATTTGCCGCGGATAGCGCTCAAGTCGGGCTTAAATGACTTATCGTCGTAGACAGAGAAGGGGCTGCCCGAAAGAATGACTCCGATGACAGAGGGGTCATCGTATGGAAATTTGTTGTAGGGGACAATCTCGCAATACTGGTTCAACTCGCGCACACGGCGGCCGATAAGCTGCGTGGTCTGCGAACCAAAATCGAGAATCACGATTTTTTCTTGCATCAGTGTAGTAAAATGATTATGCTTGCAAATTTACACATTTTTCCGCCAATGATGAAAATTTTGCTTAACTTTGTAGCGCTATGGAAGGTCGGAAGAAGCTTGTAACCGTGCTTATACCCTGCTACAACGAGCAGGAGTCGCTGCCCGCGCTCTTTGCCAGACTCAACGCCGTGATGGACAGCGGCCTTGATTATGACTGGGAGGTAATATGCGTAAACGACGGCAGCTCCGACGCCACACTGCCGATGCTCATGCAAATGCGCGCCCGCGACAACAGATGGCGATATGCCGACCTGTCGCGCAACTACGGCAAAGAAACGGCTATGCTCGCCGGCATGGATTATGCCACAGGCGACTGCGTGGTGATAATGGACAGCGACCTGCAGCACCCGCCGGAAGAGATACCGCGCATGCTCGAGCTTTGGGAGCAAGGATATGACGACATTTATGGCGTGCGACGCAAGCGCGGCAAAGAACCGTGGCTGCGGAGAAAGCTTTCGCTACTATATTATAATCTGTTGCAACGCACGACCAGAATACCGGTGCTTGAAAATACCGGTGACTTCAGGTTGCTCGACCGCATCTGCATTGACGCGCTGTGCACCATGCGCGAAAACCAACGGTACACCAAGGGGCTGTATTGCCAGGTCGGCTTCCGCAAGAAAGGCTTTGAATTTGAACAAGCCGATCGCGAAGCCGGGCAAACGAAGTGGAACTGGCGCTCGCTGCTGAGCCTGGCAATCGACGGCATAACGTCCTACACCACCGCCCCTCTGCGCATAGCCACGCTCATGGGCTTAGTTGTGTCGGCCGCCGCATTTGTCTATATGCTATGGGTGCTGGTGAAGGCAATGATATATGGCGATCCTCAGGCCGGATTCCCCACAATAATGACTGTGATGCTATTTTTGGGCGGTGTGCAGCTGCTCACGCTTGGCATCCTCGGTGAATATGTGGGGCGAATATTCGTTGAAGTCAAGCACCGGCCTCCATACTTCGTGCGTGAAGTAGACGGCAAAAAGGTTTCACCCAAAAGCGACAAAACCGATGAAACTGCCTGACGCACTGCGCAAAGAATCGCTCTGGGCCTCAATAGTGGTGATAGCGGCGGCACTATTGGTATTCAGCCGCACGATCAATCACCTGCTGATAGGTGACGAATTGCGCTACTGCTATAAATTTGACTTAAAACCGGGGGACAACTACTTCAATTTCAACGACCTCGAGCCAGTAGAGTCAATCTCCGACGTAGTGGAATCGCAAATCAATCACTACTTTTGCGTCAACGGCCGTATACCTGTGCATTTCATAGAGCAGACGGTGTCGGCTTACAATGCGTATAAACCATTTTATGTTGTAAATGTAGTGATGCTGGCGGTGGCAATGCTTTTGTTTATGCGTGTAGCACTGCCACGCCGACGACGCGAATTATTAGTGCCGGCACTTGTCACGGCAATATGCTTTCTCTATATGTTTCCAACTCCGGCGAGATTGTGGACCTCCATAAACTTGTCGCTCAACTATCTATGGCCTCTGACGGCAACACTTGGCGTGCTTGCGTTGCTATCCGAAGCCGACAGCGGCCGACTACGCCACTCGACGGCAATAAACATAGGCCTGGCGGTGCTCGGACTACTCACCGGATGGAGCAACGAAGCATTCTCTTTTCCGCTGTCGGGAGCGCTCGGCATATATTATTTACTGAATATCAAAAAATTTACAGCACAGGTGCGATGGCTTGTGATCCCCTTGTGGATAGGCGCAATCATAATGCTCGCATCACCTGGGAACTGGATTAGAGCTGCCCAAGCCTCCACTCTGGTGAGTAGCTACATCGACGTTCTGCTACAGCTAAAACTGCTGTGGCTTGCCATTGCGGCCCTGATCGCCGGCATGGCGCTCAAGCGTCGCCCTACCCTGGCGTTTATCAAAGCCAACTATGTGTTTGTGACAATGCTATGCCTGGCATTATGCATTGGCGTGGTCGCACACACAGCAGTGCGGGCTTTCACTGCCATTGAATTATTTGCAGGGGTCCTGCTCATGCGTGCTGCAGCTCCGTTGTTTGTTCCTGCAGGGCGCAAGACCGCAATTGCGTGCGCATTGATTTTTGCATTGCTCGCCGTGCATCAGGGCTTAGCCGCCATGGAGCACCGGCGGCACTATGAAGCGATAAAGCAGGCTGTGGAGGATTACGCCACATCACCCACAGGCACAGTGAGATATGATTACAGTCCATCGCCGGCATGGCTGGCTCCGTGGGCCTACGCACAGGTGCCGACAGCCAATGGGGCTGACTATGAGTGGCGTCTGCTCGGGATATCGCGCTGCGGCACGCGCAAGCGATTCACCGCACTATCAGCCGCGCAATACTCAGCGATAGATAGCCTGAACATACCCGCCGAGAAAGACGAGATATATCCTTTCACCAAAATAGACGGCGCAGTATTCGCCCCGGCTGATGCCATAACGGCCACAAAATACAGAATAACGTCAGCCGACGGGCGCTCGGCTATTGCAGCCCGCCGACTTTTCACAACTCCGGGTGGCAGGGTTGCCGCTACTATAATACCTCCCGGCGAGAACTTCGAAATAACATCTATAAAACCAATAACCAAAAGCAAATGAACATCAAGACTCCCGACGAAATCGCAGAAGCCACCGTGGGCATAGGCTGCAAAAAAGTGTCTCTCACTTCGCAACGCAGCGCGCTGCCACGCCTGGCAATGCTGTCTTTTGCCGCCGGAGCCTTCATAGCCCTCGGCGGAGCATTATCGCTGATCGTGGGCTACGGGTTTCCGGGCGCCACAGCAGCCAATCCCTCACTGCAACGACTGCTCAGCGGCCTCGTATTCCCCATCGGCCTGGTGCTCGTGGTTGTGCTCGGTGCCGAACTCTTCACCGGCAACAACGCACTGCTGATTCCCGCGCTATGCCGCAAAAACTTTGGCTGGGGCGCGGTTGTGCGCAACTGGACACTGGTGTGGATAGGCAACTTTGCCGGAGCCCTCGCAGTGGCATACTTCCTGGTATACCTGAGCGGACTCACGACAGCCGACCCATACCACAAGGCCATCGTGGGGATAGCACAGACAAAATGCTCGCTGCCATGGCTGACGGTCTTTCTGCGCGGCATCGGAGCCAACTGGTGCGTGTGTCTGGCCGTGTGGCTCGCTCTTGCAGGTCATAGCCTGACCGATAAAGTGACGGGGTGTTGGCTGCCGGTTGCAGCTTTCGTGGCCCTGGGCTATGAGCACTGCGTCGCCAACATGTTTTTTATCCCTTGCGGCATGTTTGAAGGTGCCGACACGTCGGTGTGCGCCATGCTCTGGAATAACCTGGCTCCTGCCACCCTGGGCAACATCGTGGGCGGCGCTCTATTTGTAGGCACTATCCACGGCTACGCCTGCTTCAAAAACAAAGATTGCAAATAGAAGCATACGCACGCGGCGAATACAATATTTTTTTGTAAATTTGCCCCTGCAATAGCGCAATATCAGATATAACCAATAATATTTTTATCAACAAACTATGGTAAGCTATAAAGAACTTGGCCTGGTGAACACCCGCGAGATGTTTGCAAAGGCAATCAAGGGCGGATATGCTATCCCCGCTTTCAACTTCAACAACATGGAGCAGCTGCAGGCCATCATCAAGGCAGCAGCCGAAGAAAAGTCTCCCGTAATCCTGCAGGTATCTAAGGGTGCCCGCAACTATGCCAACGCTACCCTGCTCCGCTACATGGCTCAGGGTGCTGTTGCCTACGCCAAAGAACTCGGCTGGGAAAATCCCCAGATCGTTCTTCAC
>CAZAME010000077.1:0-3325 GCA_964486445.1 uncultured Bacteroides sp.
AACTATTTATTTATGAGAGCCTCAGTATCCAGTATCACTACTCGATAAAAAGGACAAGGGATGTAGAAATTGCGTCTTTTATTTAAATGCTACGACTATATAACAAATAAAACGCCATTCCGTGCGGCCGGAATGCGTTAAAAAAGTGTTTAAAAGGGTGAAAACCGACTCAAATAGTGCGATATTCGCGACCGAAGTGGTCTGCAGGGGCAATTTTTTCGTTGTCGGTGAGAATCTGCAGGCATCTGTCGAGCTGTTGACCGCATACGCCTGTGGCTTCAGAAGCAGCAGCTATATCCCAGCGGCCATGTGTTGATGTAAATGCGCGCAGGCGTTTTAAGGCCTCGTTGTCCGACAATGCTGTTTTGATTGTGCGCTGCATGCGGCAGTAGTCGCATTTGCCGCACGGTGCGCTCTGTTGTCCGAAGTATGACAACATGCGTTGCACACGGCAACTGTCTTCGTCGAAGACAAAGTCGCTCATGGCCTCAAGTCGGGCGGCCATACGCTCGCGGCGCAGTTCATAGATATCTCTCGATATTACAAGATAGCGGCTTTCCTCGCGCGAGGTGACGAAGCGCACGTAAGGGGTTTCGCTGCGTGGAATGTAGTGCAGGACCTTGGCTCGCTGCAATTCGAGTAGCGATTGATAAACAGTGTCGGGTGTGAGCAACAAGTCGTTGGCAAGCCATGTTTCGTCGATGCCGATATAGTCGGCAAACAGGCCTGAGTAGTTGCGCAAGAGTCCTTGAAGCACACGGTCGGCTTCGGCTGACACTTGCAGATTGTAGAGCTCACGCTTGTCAGCCACGATAGTCACCCGGGCGCCGAGGTGCACGTCTTCACAATAGTCTATATATCCGGCTTGTGTGAGTAGTGTCAGGGCACTGCGGGTCTGCTTGGATTCAAGCGAGTACCTCCGGCAGAAGGCTTCGGCCTCAAACGGATACACGCACTCATAACCGGCACCCACTGCCACGTCAAGATACACACAAAGTTTGTCGTATACTTCTGCTATGAACTCTCGCGGAGGAAAAGCATCGGTGAGTCTGCGGCGCAGGGTTGCTTTGTCGGCCGATGATGCAAGAACCACGGCGTATGCCGGTTTGCCATCACGTCCCGCACGACCGGCCTCTTGGTAGTACTCTTCAAGCGACGACGGCAGATCATAGTGTACCACAGTGCGTACGTCGCCCTTGTCTATACCCATGCCGAAAGCATTGGTGGCGACAATAACACGAGTATCACCGTTTTTCCAGCTGTTTTGCCTGTCGTTTTTATCCTCCACCCTGAGGCCGGCATGGTAGAAATCGGCCGTGAATCCCATCTGCTGCAGGGCCGACGCAATTTCAGCAGTTTTGCGTCGTGAGCGCACATATACTATTGCCGAGCCTGATGTGTTGCTGAGGATCTTCTCCAAAGTGCCGATTTTGTCGGCACCGCGGCGCACGAGAAAACTGATGTTGTCGCGGGCGAAGGATCTGGCGAAGGATTGGTGGCCAGGTCTGAATTCAAGGCGCAGGCGTATGTCGTCGACAACTTCCGGAGTGGCTGATGCAGTCAGAGCCAACACCGGTGCGTCGGGCGCATATTGGCGAACGGTTGCGGTTGCCAGGTAGCTTGGTCTGAAGTCATATCCCCATTGCGATATGCAGTGAGCTTCGTCAACCACAATCAGGCTGACATCCCATTGGCGCATTTCGGCTATGAAGCGCTCAGTCTGCACTCGCTCTGGCGACACATAGAGCATTTTGGCGACCCCAAGGCGGCAGCGATCGTAGGCCAAAGAGACTTCCCGCCGAGAGAGGCCGGTGTGAATAAACACCGCATTTACACCCACCTGCCGCAGATTGTCTACCTGATCTTTCATTAGCGATATCAGGGGCGTGACTACAATAGTAAGTCCGTCAAAAGCAAGTGCGGGTACCTGAAAACACACCGACTTCCCACCGCCGGTTGGCAGCAGTCCGAGGGTGTCGTGGCCTGCGAGCACCGACTCTATGATCTCGCGCTGGAGAGGCCGGAAGTCGTCATACCCCCAATAGCGTTTGAGTATTTCGTCAATCTGTGCGATGGCGGTTTTATGATTCTGCAGGAGCTGATGTGCGTATTTCCTTCACAAGCAACTGCACTGTTGGTGGCGCATTGTGGTGCTTGTTTTCCTCCAGTGTGTAACAGATGTCAAATGGTTGGCCCGAATGAATATAGTCGAAGTGCTCGGCCGCGTTGAAGGCAATGCCGTTGAGCACCTTGCCCGATGTGTCGTCAACGAGTTCGAGTTTGATGTGCTCGAGCTGGCGGCCCACGAGTTTACTTGTGCCGAAGTCCATGACTCCTCGGGTGCAGAATATGGGCTTCTGGTTGCCGGGACCGAATGGGTTGAATCTGCGTAATGTGTTCACAAATTCATGAGTTATTTCGGCGAAGGTGAGATAAGCGTCGATGTCGATCTGCGGTGTGAGTTGTCCAGGCAGTATATTTGCTGCAACAAACTCCTCAAATCGGCGGGTAAATTCGGGTATATTCTCTTCTTTAAGCGATAGCCCCACTGCATAGGTGTGGCCACCAAAGTTTTCGAGCAGATCACGCACTGAGTCGACGGCGCTATATATATCAAAGCCTTGCACTGAGCGCGATGAACCTGTAGCCAGTCCGTTGGCAAGAGTGAGCACTACCGATGGCTTGTAATAAAGCTCGGTCAGACGTGATGCCACAATGCCGATTATGCCTTTATGCCAGTTTTTGTTGTATATGACTATAGACTTTTTGTCGGAGTCCATTTCGCCGCGTGCCTCGAGAATGGCGTTTGCCTCCTCGGTGATGCGTTTATCAAGCTCCTTGCGGTCTTTATTATACTGGTCGATGGCAAGTGATCGGCGGTTGGCGTCTTTGATGTCGCGCGACACAAGCAACTCCACAGCTTCGCGACCACTCTGCATACGGCCACTGGCATTAATGCGTGGCCCGATCTTGAAGATCACGTCAGATATAGTGATTTCGCGGTTTGCGAGGCCGCATGTGCGGATAATAGCGCGCAATCCCATATTGGGGTTTGAGTTGAGGCGCTTGAGACCATGATAAGCCATGATGCGGTTTTCGTCGACCATGGGCACAATGTCGGCTGCGATCGACACGGCAACAAGGTCAAGCATGCCTTCAAGTTCATGAGTGTCGAGGCCGTTTGACAAAGCAAAAGCCTGCATGAGCTTGTAGCCCACGCCACACCCCGACAGATGCGGGCACGGATATGTGCTACCCTCAAGTTTAGGATTGAGAATGGCTGCAGCGGGGGGTAACTGGTCGTCCGGCACATGATGGTCGCAGA
>CAZAME010000077.1:3335-7941 GCA_964486445.1 uncultured Bacteroides sp.
GATGATGAAGTCGATCCCCAGTGTTTTGGCGTATGCGATCTCGTCGATTGCCTTGATGCCGCAATCGAGTATGATGATGAGTTTCACGCCGTCGGCAGCAGCATCGTCGATGACGGGCCGCGAGATACCGTAGCCTTCTTCATATCGGGTGGGGATGAAGAAGTCGATTTCAGAGTAGAAGTTTCTCAGGTATTTGTAGACAAGAGCCACGGCAGTCGTGCCGTCGACATCGTAGTCGCCATATACGAGTATCTTCTGTTTAGACCCCATGGCTTGATTAAGCCGGTCTACAGCTTTGTCCATATCGGGCATAAGGAACGGATCGTGCATATCGCTCAGTGCAGGATGGAAAAATTTCTCCGCTTCCTCCACAGAGTGAATGCCACGCTGCACCAATAGCTCGCTAATAGGCGGACAAGAGGCAAACTTGGCAGCCAAGCCTGTCTCTAATCTTTGTTCGTCTGTAGTTAGGGGTAAGTAATTCCATTTACTTATCATTTATGTTGTTCTTTTTTTATTTCTTTGCGGGTGCGGCACAAGACGCTCTTGTCTATCGACAGTGCCGGGAGAGAGAGGGGGAGAGGTATAGAGTGTAATTGGTCGCAAATGCAAGTGCTGAAACAACTTACACTATGCGGTATATGGCGACAGCCTGCATTGATGCCTGTCTATAGGCACTTCTGAGGCTGAGAATATGCAAATATAGCCAAAATATATGTGTTTTCCTGCGTAGTTAAGTTTTTTTATACATATAAATAATGCACCGCAGGCACTGTGTGAGTCGACAGTGCCTGCGGTTTAAAGATAGGAGAGGCCGATAATTGTCGGCGCGAATAATCAGTCTTTGACGATGTGCACATCCATCTGCGGGAAGGGGAAGTTGACTCCTCTCTCCGGCAGCAGTGTATAGAACTTCTCATTAAGCGCGAAGTAGACTCCCCAATAGTCCGAAGTAAGAGTCCACACGCGCACTATCAGGTCTACCGACGAAGCGCCGAGTTCGTTTACATACACCACTGCACCGCGACCTGCTGTCTGCTCTTCAGTGATTACGCGCGCGTCGGTTGCTACGATGTCAAGTATCTGTTTGCGGGCGTTCTCCACGCTGTCGCCGTAGGCTATAGACACCGGTATGTCGACGCGCCTATAGTCTTCGCGACTGTAGTTATTGATGCTGCTTGTTGACAGGCCGCCGTTGGGGATGGTTATTGATTTGTTGTCGCCGGTGGTGAGGACTGTGTTGAAGATTTGTATCTCTTTAACCGTGCCGGAGAATCCTTGAGCTTCGATGTAGTCACCTACTTTATATGGCTTGAGCAACAGGATGAGCACGCCGCCGGCGAAGTTCTGCAGGGTGCCGCTCAGAGCCATACCCAATGCCACACCGGCCGATGCAAAGATTGCGATGAAAGATGATGTCTCCAGGCCGAGAATGCCTACTATCGTGACTATGAGTATGAAATACAGCAATATGCGCGACAGCGACAATATAAAGGTGGTCAATGATGTGTCGACCTTGCGCACGGTCAGGATTCGCTCTACAAACTTATATATACGACCTATGATGAATCGGCCAAGATAAAATACCACAATTGCTGCTGCAATCGACAGGGCGAGGCTAACCATCGTGGTTATGAGTTTGTCGAACATAGTGTCGAAAGACATGTTTTTGAGCATGCCGACCTCCTCGGCTACAGTGGGAACTGAATCAGGGATTGCGACTGGAGCCTGCAGCAGTAAACTTAGTGGATTCATTGTAAATTATCTATCGGGTAATTATTTGTGCTTGATTATTGATTGTTGTCTAAGTCTTTAGCGGTCATCGCCTGCACTACATCGGCATACCACCGGAGGTCGAAATAATTCTTGCGGGTAATGTCGGCTTCATGGTTGATTATGAATGTCGATAAACCGCAGTGCTTGTTTATGCGCACCTGCTGCCAAGTGCCTTGCCAAAGATAGTCGGTGTTATATGCGGTTATCACAGCATTGCTCAGAGCGTTTTTGGCTTTCTCTACTGCTGCCTGATCGGCGGGCAAGCGGTCGAGATAATCGCCAAGGTCATAATAGTAGCTCGATGATGCTATAAACTTCTGTGGTGTGCCTGACAAGGTTGCCGGAAAATCTACTGAGGCAAAGACTTCGCGCATAGCAGAGGCTAAATCATTGAGTTTTGCTGTCTCGGTTACCGAGATTGTGCATGTGCGCATCATCTGATTGCTGCGGTTGTTGTAGCTGTTGAATGTATTGCGGGCTGCTGTCTGTAGATCGGCTTCACCGTGGCGGAAAAAGCAAGGAACGTTGAGCGTGTAGTCCATGCCATAAACAGGAAGCTCGGATGCGGATGCTACGATGTATGGGGCGCAATGCCGTAGTTCGTAGACAACCTCCACACTGCCCATCAGGCAGCAGTCGAAGTATATGAACGAAAATCCCTGACCCTCGAGCACTCGTGCAAGGGTTGTGGTGTTCATTGTGGCGGCAGTGCCCTGAAGTCCGAATGAGCGTTTTTGTCCTGCCGGTTCGAGCCCGTCTTCAAGCCAGCCACTACCATGGCTCCACAATACTATGCCGTAGTCGAGCGCAGGCGCAAACGATTTAGCTTTATCAATAGCATCTGACATGCGGGCCGATGACACAGATGGATTGTCATCGGTGAAGGTGTGGAGGGTATTTATGGCACCTTTGTCTGTGATTTCAAGCAGTTGGGCGTCGGAGCCAGTGATTGCATGATATACAAGCAGACGGCCTCCCTGAAGACCGCCAGCCGCGGCAGCCTCCTGCATTTCTGCAAGGTCAAGGTGGTCATAGTCCTCGTCTTCATCACCCTGATTTCCAGAGTGCAGGTTGTTTGTAGCAACCATATACACCAGCACAGTGCGATGTGTCGGCTCTGTAGGCGAGTCGTGGTTGCTGCTGCACGACCACAAAGACATGCAGAGTACTATTGATATGAGGAGAGATAAGATTTTATTCATTTTTAGTGTTTGAGAGAGTTTATCATTGTGTCGAAGGCTGCCGACAGACCGTCTTTGTCCTTACCGCCTGCCTGGGCGAAACCGGGCTGACCGCCGCCGCCGCCCTTGATGGACTTGGCAGCCTGGCGCACGACATTCGAAGCATTAAGAGCTCCACCTTCAGTGAGATCGTTGGTAAACATCACCGTGAGCAGAGGCTTGTCGGATGCATCGCAAGTTGCGGCGATAAAAGCTGTTTTCTCGGGTGAGAATGCTCTCACGGCGAATGCTACACCCTTAACTACGTCAGGCAGACGCATTCCGCGCATGGTGGCGACTTTCACGCCGTCGATGATTTCTGCTGTTTCGAGAATCTGGCGGGCAATATTGTCGATACGCTCACGCATGTATTCTTCAGCCTGACGGCGGAGGTCGGCATTCTCTTCAACAGTTTTGCGGAGGGCGCCTACAACATCGGGAGCGTTAAGCATGTTTTTGATGTCGCGAAGTATGCCGGATACTTCATCCATGGCGTCTTCAACAGCAGCACCTGTGATAGCCTCGATGCGGCGGATGCCGGCGGCAATACTGCTTTCGTTGATGATTTTTATCATGCCGATGCGGCCGGTGTTGTCGACGTGTGTGCCGCCGCAGAGTTCCACTGAATCTCCATAGCGTATTACACGCACTTCCTCGCCGTATTTTTCGCCGAAGAGAGCCATAGCCCCCATTTCCATAGCCTCAGCGATGGGCACGTTGCGGCGCTCGTCGCGGGCGATGGCTTCGCGTACTTTCTTGTTTGCCAGGCGCTCCACCTTCTTTATTTCCTCAGGCGTGAGTTTAGAGAAGTGCGAGAAGTCAAATCGCAACATGTGAGGCGATACATACGATCCTTTCTGCTCTACATGGGTGCCAAGCACTTCGCGCAGAGCTTCGTGCAGCAGGTGAGTGGCGGTGTGATTGCAGCTTGTGGCTATGCGGTCTTCACTGTTGATCGCAGCCTTGAAAGTGGCGTTGACATCGGAGGGAAGTTTTGTGGTGAGATGCACGCCCATACCGTTTTCACGCTTGGTGTCATAGATTTCCACAACTTCGCCGTCGGGAGAGGTGAGTGTGCCGTGGTCGCCTGTCTGACCGCCCATTTCAGCGTAGAAAGGAGTGCGGTCGAGCACTATCTGGTAGTATTCTTTATTTTTCTGCTTCACGTGGCGGTAGCGCAGGATGCGGGCGTCGCAGCTGTCTACGTCGTAGCCCACAAATTCCTGCTCGCCGTCATTCACAGTCACCCAGTCGGTGGCTTCTACGGCTGCAGCGTTGCGGGCACGCGATTTCTGAGCCTCCATTTCCACATCAAATTCCTTTTGGTTGAGCGTCATGCCGTTTTCCTTCAGGATAAGCTGGGTGAGGTCGAGGGGGAAGCCGTAGGTGTCATATAGCGTGAAGGCTTCTTTACCGGAAATCTCGTTTTTGCCCTGAGCTTTAGCGGCTGCAATGCTGTCGTCGAGCATGCGTATGCCGTTTTCGAGGGTGCGCAGGAAGGAGTCTTCCTCTTCCTTGATAACCTTCATGATGAGGTCGCGCTGGCGTGGCAACTCGGGATATGCTTCGCCCATCGACTAGATGAGTGTGTCGACCAGTCGATACATAAA
>CAZAME010000078.1:0-7822 GCA_964486445.1 uncultured Bacteroides sp.
GGCCCTGGGCTGCCAGGTCACGATCCATCTGTGTGGCGGTGACCTCGATCACCTCGTTGTTTGCAAAGCGGGCGGCTGTTTCGCGCAAAGCTGCGAAGACCACGGGCAGGTGCTCGTTGAGCTTGTCCTCGATAATGTCGAGAATTTCTTTTTCTTGCTTGTCGATCTCATCCCACAGAGGCTGACGCTGCTCAAAGGGGATAGTTTCGATTTTCTCCTTGTTCTCGGCGATAACCTGCTCATGCGGAGCGGTGGCAGCCTTGATGTCGGCGCGCACGGCGGCGATGCGGTCGCGCAGCTCGTCGTTGCTCAGGGCGCTCATCTCGGCGCCGAGGCCGTTGATTTTGTCTACGATAGGTCTGATGGCCTTGAGGTCGCGCTGCGACTTATTGCCGAAGACCTTGCTTAGAAAGGTGGATAAAGACATATTATATAGTAGTTTTTTATATTTTTCTTTAAATGGATGTTGATGATGGAGAGAGATAGATTTGATATTTCCGTCTGTCAGATCAAAGCCCGGTCTTTCTCTTATTTGAGTTTCACCGGAGGAAGCGACGCTCCATTGGGCGAGCGTATGCGCAGCAGGCGGCACACGGTCGGAGCTATTGAGCGTGCATCGACAGGTGTGTCTATCTCCCGCGCCTGCACATCCGGAGCGAGTATTACGGCCGATGCCGTTGGACTCACGCCGCGTGTGACTATGCTTATGTCGTTGAGCTGATATACATCGGTGTATGGGAGATCCACAACCTCCCATCCGGGGGCTATCTCCACCATCACATCGCCGGCAGTAACCACCGAGGTATTACGGCGCAGGGCCGCTGGATTCTCTCCGGCGTGTCCGTCTATAATGTCACCGATAGTGTAAGCATCGGTGATACCGGCCATACGCTTGAGCAGATCGGCCGTCTGCTGCTGCACGGTGTCAAGATCGAGCTGACGTTCCTTGATGAGATCGCGGTTGAGATAAAAATAGCGGTCATAATAGCCACTCACCCACTCGCCATTGCCGTAGAGCGCTATCAGATAGAGGTTGAGCAGTGATATGGCCTTGCGAGGCGAATATTCACCGTAGGGCAGACGCCATTTCTCGTCTTCGCGGCGGGTGGTTGGCTCCGGCGGGGTTGCCGTGAGCAAAACGAGAGTGTTCGACAAACCAACGGTCTTGTCGATATCTCCAAGCAGGCCGGCTATATCGCGGTCGAGTTTAATGTAGGCATCAGCAGTCTCAAACTGCGAGTCGGCATATTTTGTGAACAGGAAGGGTTCGAGCGAGTAGCCCACCGACAGCATGTCGGTACCTCCGCGCCGCCCGAGGCCGAGCTGCGACAGATATTCACGCGCCATTTCGGTGACCTCGGTGTTATATAGCGGTGAATTTTTAAATTTTATGACTTTCCACTGCGGGTCGCGACCCATCTGGTGCTTAAAGGGATATTGCCGCACCCACTCGGGAATCAGCGGCAGGGCCACTGTAGCCGCCGACGGACTCCATGTCATTGTGTCGAGCCGTGCCGACAACGATTTGAGCCTGTTGCGATATGACAGCACCGTTGGCACATCGCGATAGAAGGTCGACGTAGCCCAATTGGCATTTTTATCGCAAAGCCACACGGCATTATTGCCGGCATGTCCGGCCATGAGGATAGCCTGATTGGCATCGGGGGCTATCGAGAATATCTGCGGGATGCCCGCACCGGCAATCTTGAGTTCATCGGCGATCGTAGACACGCGCAAAGCAGCCGGCGAAAATGTCTCGTCGGTGTAATTGCCGAGTGTCGACGGGTCGTGCAGAGCCGGATATGGCCGCTGCTTCTCTGCGTCGTAGATGAGATTGCCCGTTATACCCGTCACCAACGGCGACGCGCCAGTCATAAGCACGGCCGTGGCTGCGTCGGTGCTGAGCGATGTGCCGAAGTCTACGTTATTAAAAACCACACCCTCGCCAAAGAGCTTGCGGAAGCCGCCATCGCCGAAGTAGCGCATCAGATGCTCGATATACTCGCGGTCAAGGCCGTCGACCACAAGATTGAGCACCAGAGCCGGGCGATCGGCGTCGGCGGGAGTCGACGTGGCCGCACGTGGCGAAGCCGCACTTGCCGGCAATGTCATTGACACCATCGAGGCAAGCAGCAATTGCAGCAGGCGCAGTTGTATGTATGAGTCTTTGCGAGACATCCTATAGTTTTATTCTTTATGTTGACGGCGACGTGGCCTTAGCCAATTTACACAGATATAACAGCCCGAGCGCAAGGCTGAGGCTGCGATAAGCGGTATGAAGGCAAGATTGCCACTCTGTGGTTGCCACCACCATAGCAGCGACATCGCCATTAAAAGTACAAAGTTAATAAAATGGTAGCACAAAAGTGCCTTTTTGAAACATTTTAACCAAACGAAAATAGCTCCCGCAAGAGCAAGCGGATTGAGCCACATATACAACAAATTTGGCGACGTGGCCTCATGCACCGACACAAAAATCAGAAAAGTGAGCAGCAGGCCGGCCAGTCCCTGCGCTCCAAAAAAAAGCGTGTCGAAGATACGCGGCATCCATCGGTGTCCTCTGAGCTGTCGCCACGAAGCTATCACAGCCAGTATAAACACTGTTGCCGAGGCCGCACACGGTGTCAACAATGCCTGAGTAGGGCCTTCGGCGGCGCCGGTGTCAGGGCCATCGACAAGCACGGTGGTGCTCTTTACCACTGGCACTGAGTGCCCAAGCGAGTCTGTGCGTGTGGCGGTCTGCATCATCTGCATTAGATTCATAGGTGCAAAAGCCTCCTCGGTGCCGGTGAGCTGATAGTCGATGCCGCTGCCCAATGCCATATCTATGCCAAACTGATACCACGGGTAATTGGCATGAAAGCTGCGCATCTGATTGCGGAATGTGCTACCATCAGCCGGTGCGCTTGCAAAACTTATGCCTCCGTCAATTGCGCGGTCGATAACTGCAAGCGGTCGGGTCGCGCAGTTGTCTTTAACATAGTTGTAGCGATATGTGGCATTTTCAGGCAATAGATTGACGCGCAGGGCTTCAACGGCTTGCGCTGTTTCAGCCGGCGTAAGGTCTATAGTCTGCTCTACCACCTTTCGGCCGGCGGCAGAGTATGCCTGCAGAAAATACTGCGTGGGCACAGCCCCACAGAGATAGTCAGTCTCGCCTTTCACGAATCTATAAAGAAAGTTTGGCGAATTAAAGTCAAACAGTCCATAGTTAACCGTGACATCCGTGCCGTCGGGCATCTGCACGCGCAAGGCGGTGTGCCCCTCGAGTTCATACACTTCACTGCCAGGATAGCAGGTGATCAGGCTTATGGTAGTGTCGGATAGCTGATTGTTAGGCATTTGGCATGGCGTTGATACAGATGACTACTTCAGGGCGGCTACGTTTTTCTTCGGACCAACTATCCACAGCATGTCACCGGGAGACAGCCTTGTCTCGGGGCTGACATTCACGTATGCCCCATCGTGCATCAGAGCCACAAGTATCACTCCGTGAGCACTTGTAAGCGATGCAGAGGCAACGGTGGCTCCGGCCAAAGGTGAGTCTTCAGTGAGCAGGAATTTTGTAAACTGATATGGTTCGTTGTTGCCTGATGCCGGCTCGGCCGATGCCTCCACCACGGGCAGCACAGTCTGCAGCTGCTTGTCTGTGCCTACGAGACCAAGCACATCGTCGGGGAAGATGCGAGTGTCGGCATTTGGTAGATTCAATATATTTCCGTCGCGCGATATGCTCACTACATTCACCCCATAACGGCTGCGTAGACCGGTGTTACGCAGGCGCTCGCCTACAAACGGACATCCGGCGCCGACATGCGCATATCCAAGCTGCAGGTCGCTGACAACATTGTTATTTGAGCCCGAGCGGCGCAGTTCGCGCTCGTTGAGGTTGTTGAAAAATTTCGTTTCGATAAGACTCAGATGCCTGCGTGTGCCGCGCGACAACATTGTAAACAACAAGAATAGCACGCCAAGGCCAAAGAGCACACCCGAGCCTATAGAATAATAGGCACCAATGACATATACCACAAAGGCAAGAGCCACAAGCATGCGCAGAAACCACATTACTATCAGCGGTATGCCCACGCCCAGCACTTTCTTCTCGTCTTTATCGGCGGCCGGAGGCGCGGTAGGCAGCAGCAGCGCAAGCAAGAATGGCGACATCACCGCCAGCGTACATGCCGTGCAAAGCAGGCGGCTCCAGTCGGGGATAATCTCCTTCAACCAAGGCCACAGCAGCTGATGCGCGATAAGCGACAGTGCAATCAGCACGCAACTGTAGAGCACCGTGCGCCACACATATCGGCGAAGCACTACGCCCCAGCCGTTGGTATTGACGGCCTGATGCTGTGCCTCCTTTGAATATCGCTCGATCAGGAAATGAAGCCTGCGAGGAAGCACTCGCTCGAGGAAGGCCACCGTGGGGTCCGACATCTTTATGAAATATGGCGTCGTGAAAGTTGTTATCACCGACACTGCCACCACAATAGGATATATCTCGGTGTTAAGCACGCCAAGACTCATGCCAAGCGTTGCAATAATGAAGGCAAACTCACCTATCTGTGTGAGACAGAAGCCCGACTCAACGGCTATGCGCAGAGGCTGACCGGTGATGAGCATGCCAGCCGTACCGAAGAAAATCATGCCGAGCACTACCACCGCCGACAGCACAAGTATCGGCCACCAGTATTGAGCTATAATTGCAGGCTGCACCATCATGCCGACTGAGATGAAGAACACTGCGCCAAACAGGTCCTTCACCGGCGTCGTCACCCTCTCGATGCGCTCTGCGAGCGATGTGCCGGCCAGAATTGAGCCCATGACGAAGGCGCCCAATGCAAGCGAGAAGCCGCAATAAACCGAGAACACAGCCATGCCGAGGCACAGACCCATCGACACGACCAGCAGCGACTCGCTGTTGAGGAAACGCCTCCAGGCATTGAGGATGGTGGGTATAAGATACACACCCACGACAAACCAGATGATGAGGAAGAATACAAGCTTTGCTATGGAAAAAAGCAGCTCGCCCCCCTCCACACTATCATTGATGGCAATTGATGACAGCACCACCATCATGAGCACGGCAAACAGGTCTTCGACAATGAGCACGGCGAAGACTATCTGGGCAAATTTGCGCTGACGCATGCCAAGGTCGGTGAGCGCCTTGATGATGATTGTAGTCGACGACATCGAGAGCATGCCTCCAAGAAACAAGCAGTTGATGCGCGTGAAGCCGAGCACCGAGCCTATGGCAAAGCCGCAGCACATCATTCCTGCCACTATGATGAGCGCCGTCACTGCCGCCGTGCCGCCGGCATTGACAAGTTTCTTGAAGCTGAACTCAAGGCCGAGGTTAAACAGCAGGACTACAATGCCTATCTGCGCCCAGAATTCTATATTGTCTTCGGTCGTGACCGATGGCAGATACTCAAAGTGCGGACTTGCCAGGAAGCCGGCCACGATGTAGCCGAGCACCACAGGCTGCTTGATCCATTTAAAAAGAATTGTGACGACCGCGCCAAGAATAAGTATAAAGGCGAGGTCTGATATGAGGCTTTCAATATTCATAACTGACTGGTAACAGTGAGTGCTGTTGTTGGATTCAATTGTCGCATATCGGCAAACAATGCGATATAATCAACAGGGTCTTTGGCAAGAACCACAAGCGAGAGTTTTGTTGTGCCGGCGGTGTAGTCATAATCGAGATAGAAACCGGTGAGACTCACGTGGTGCGCCGCCATAGCCACGCGGTATGGCTCTATGTCATCGATGATAGCGTTCACCGATACTCTGATTATGCGGGCCTCTGAGCCAACCGACAGTTTGCGCTCTATCTGCTCGAGGTGCATGAGTATAAATAATATCAGAGCTGTGGCTATCACAGCGAGCACATACATGCCCACGCCCACAGCCATACCAAGGGCAGCCACCATCCATATTCCGGCAGCAGTGGTAAGGCCGCGCACCGACCCTTTCATCTGTATTATTGCTCCGGCACCGAGAAAACCTATACCTGTGACAACCTGCGCGGCTATACGGCCCGGGTCGCCGTTTTTAAGGCCTAAATATTCCTGGGGCACATAGATGCTGAGGATCATTGCCAGTGTAGCACCCATCGCTATCAGCGAGAATGTGCGCACCCCGGCTGTCTGTCCCTTGCGCTTGCGCTCATAACCCACAACTGCGCCAAGCAGCATACTCAGCACCAGCTTGTAGACCGAGCCTATGGTGTTGACCTCTATGGCATTTATCGAGGCATATATGTCGTGCCAAAGATTTTCCACCTGATATTGTTTTTATTTTTTATTTCAATGTGAATTTGCGCGAGGTCAGGCGATAGTTGTCGGCGAATAGTTCCACTGTGTACTCGCCTGCGTCAAGTGCTGTGTTGACGTCCCAATAAATGTTGATGCCACTGATTTCCTCGCCGGCATATTCTACCGTCTTACGTGCTGTGTAGGCCACCGAACCTCCCTCGAAGGGGAAAGTGCCGGCATTACCGAGCAACATACCCGAGGGCGAAGTAATGCGCAGGAATATGGTCTTTTCTCCAACCGGTGTCGAGTTGTTCTGCGGAATTGTGAAGGTTACGCACAGCTGTTTGGCTTTCTTCACCTTCTTTTCTGTGCGGCCTTTTGAGTTGAGCGCCGTGAGCGACACGCCGGTCACATTGAGCTTCTCGGCCAGAGTCATGCGCTCGGTCAGTTGCTCGTTGCGCTGCGAGGTTTCTGTTACCTGATTGCTCAGTCGCTGGTTCTCTTCCTTCACCTGAGTATTCTCGGTGCGCAAAGCTTCGTTTTCCTTGCTCAGTCGGTCGATTTCCTCAACATAGTGGCGCAGGATGCCTTTGAGGGTAGCAATCTCACCCTGAAGTTGTTTGATCTGCTCGGCGCTTTTGGCCTTCTCGCTGTTGAGTTCCTGCAACAGTTGCTCTACGCGCAACTTAGCCGCATTATATTTCTCCTGCAGGGCGCGCTTCACTGAGTCGTCGGTCACTGCACGAGTCTGATTTTCATAACCCTGAAATTCCGAGTCAAGAGCCGCATATTCATTCTGCAGAGCCAGTTGCTGGTTTGCCAGCTCAAGCTGCTCAATCTTCATCTGCGCCTCATCCTGCGAATTCTTCACAAACTTAAAGACTATAATGCCGCCGACAATTAATATGAGAGCCGCCACCACAGCTATTATGATAATTAGCCGGCGTTTACCTTTGTCCGGCGCAGGCTTGCGCGGAGCTTCATTGTCGTCATTATCATCTGGTGTATATGCCGGTCGGCCCATCTTCTGCGCTATGCGCGAAGGGCGGGGCGACGATGTATAAGGCTGCTCGGGGGTAGGTTCAAAAGGATCCATGCCTGTATGCGTTTATTAATTCTGAATAAATTAAATATGTGTCACGAAATATTTTTGAGCCGCAAAGTTACGTAAAAAATCGCTATTTCCTGCGCAACTTCACCATAAAAAGAAATAGAAGGTCAAGAATACCAAATTATTACCCGTTTTTTCTTATCTTTGTAGTTGAAATGACTAAAAATGAGCTCGTAGCAAAGCTACACGACATAGAATGGGAAGATTTTGAGGTCAAGACCGCAAAATCTGAGTTGCCGAAGAATGTTTGGGAAAGCGTCAGCGCATTCTCCAATACCTCCGGCGGATGGATTGTGCTCGGAGTGAAACAGTCCGGCAAGAAATTCGAGATTCAAGGTGTGGACAACATCGAGAAACTTGAACAGGATTTTCTTGGCACTCTGCGCTCAGAGAAGTTCAATCAAAGATTGGCTGTCACCTCCAAGCAATACGACATTGACGGCAAGAAACTTCT
>CAZAME010000079.1:0-7735 GCA_964486445.1 uncultured Bacteroides sp.
GATGGTGATGGAGCTCGCCACGATCGACGTATACATATTGTGCTTTTTCAGCCGGCTTTTGTTTTGCGAAATGGAGTAGAGCACACGGGTCACACCATGGCTGATATTGTCGCGAACGACATAGCGCACATAAAGCGCTGCAATCACCACACCCATCGATGGATAGAGGATATAAAGCCAGTTGCCTTCGTTGACCTCCATGCCGGCCGTCAGGTTCGAAGAGATGAGGTGTATGAGAAATTTCAGCAAGATAGCAGCGCCGCCGGCAAACAGACCAACGATCAGAGCGAGAATCATCACAAAGGTTTTCTCGGTGACATGACGCTCTCGCCAAACTGCCAGCGCAATCATTCGCTCGTTGAGACGCTGTCGGAATGATGAGGTCGTTTTTTTGTCTGTTTCGGCTGTCTGTGACATATATAATGGTTGTTATATATTACATATTAATAATTGTGCTGACTTACTTGCCCCGACCGGCAAAAACTGTGTTGACTGTGTTGAGCAGGATCTTCATGTCTACTGCAAATGACACGTTGCCTACGTAAACAAGGTCGTAGCGCAAGCGCTCGACCATTTGGCTCACATCTTCAGCATAGCCATATTTGACCATGCCCCACGATGTTATGCCGGGCCGCAGACTGTGCACCAGCGAGTAATAGGGCACCTGTTTCATTATCTGCTCAATGTAGTAAGCCCGCTCCGGGCGTGGCCCTACGAGTGACATCTGCCCACAAAGCACGTTCCAGAACTGAGGCAGTTCGTCGAGTCTGTATCGTCGCAGGAATCTCCCGGGTGCAGTCACCCGAGGGTCATGAGCCGACGATAATGCCGGACCACCAGTCTCGGCATCGCTGCGCATTGTGCGGAATTTCACGATGTTGAATGTCTTTTTGTGATATCCTATGCGGGGTTGGCGATATAGCACCGGTTCGTGCGGAGAGTCAAGTTTAATTGCGATTGCGATTGCTGCCAAAAGTGGCGACAGCACTACCAGGGCGCACACCGACACCACTATATCGCCTGTGCGCTTGAGGTTGGTGGTCAGAGCGCTGATGTCGGCACCTGATACATCGGTGAGGAGTGGGTCGTTTGCGACATCGCTCAGTCGTGGGCGCATAGTCATCAGCTGCCTGAAGTCAGGGCTTATGAAAATAGATCGCTCAAGTGGATAAAGCGCGGCTATGATGTTGAGCTGCTGCTCAATGGTGATGTCTTTGTCGTCGGCAAGCACAATGTGGCGTATGGTGTGTTTATCGCATGCTTCTGCCGCTTTCTCAAATGTATAGACTGGTATTTGCGGTTTATCCGGCAGATTATTCTCGGCGCCGGGTGGAAGGATAATACAAACGGTGTGCATGCCGCGCGCCGGCCGGTTGTGCAGACGTGCAGCCATGTTGAGAGCGCAATCATAATTGCCGACAATAGCTGTCGGGAATGATATGCTGCCGTCGCTTACTGCCCGCCGCAAGCTGTAGGTCAGTAAGCTGCGTGCAGCAAATGTTGTGGCAAACAGCAATCCCCACAGTATCAGCAGCAACTCGTAGGCCCGCAAGCGCTCAGGAATGTTGTCGTTGAGCAGCATAGAAAAGTATATGCCGAGCATTGCTACGAATGTGCAGGTGACAGTGTTGACAAACTCGTCGACACGCGATTTGAAGAATGGCCTGTTATAGTAGCCTGACAGGGCATAGAGCAGTATCAGCAGCAGCGGCACAAGGCATTGGCCGGCTACAACCTGAGGCGATGCCATAAATTGCCATAAAGAGCTGTGTGTGGTGTAGGCGCTCGGCAGTGTCAGATACCTGACACCGTTGAACAGCACCCATGCCACATTGCCGGCAATATAGTCTGCTGCGATATATTTTATGCGCTGTCGGGCTGATTCAGTCATTTTCTTATGATTTTGAATCTACCGTCGGGGTGAATCTGTATTATTGACGATGGCCGGTGGGGGGTCTGGTCATGGCGCCCTGTTTGGCATACGTAGTCTACGCCGCCGATAATCTCTTTGGTGATTTCACTGAAAGTAGCCGGGGTCGGTTGCCCGCTCATATTTGCTGATGTTGACACTATAGGGCGCTTGAAGCGACGGCATAGTTCCATGCTGAATTCTGAGCATGATGGTATGCGCACTGCAACACTGCCGTCGTCGGCCATTAGGTTAGCAGCAAGTGGGCGTCGTGCGTTGTCGTATATTATAGTCACCGGTGAGGTGCTCAGTTGCGCTATATCCAGAGCCACAGGAGGCACGTCGTCGAAGTGACGCTCTATCATGTCGGTGTCGGCCATGAGGGTTATCAAGGCTTTGCTGTCGGCTCGGTTCTTGAGCTTATACACCTTTGCGACTGCTGCAGTGTTGGTTGCATCGCACCCGATGCCCCATACGGTGTCGGTGGGGTAGAGTATTATTCCACCCCGGCGCAGAGTGTCGATGGCCTGTGCTATGTCTGTGTTAAAGTCGCTCATTTTAGGCGGAAATAGTAGCCGAATGTGGCTATGATGGAAGATCCGCGCGAGGCACTGAATACATCGCGTTTTTTGTCGGGGAAAATGTTGCCTATGCCGAAGTAGTAGCGTACTTCAAAAGTGAGGGAGTGTCGCGGATGCACATAAAATTCACATCCCGCACCGGCGGTTATGCCATAGTCAAATTTTTTCGATACTTTCATCCACAACTGATCGAGCATGCGGTTTTGAGTTGGAAACCCGGGAACCTGTGTCGGATTACGGTAGTCGAAATCTGCTGAAATATTGTCGCCTATCAAATAGCTTGCCTGTGGGCCAAGGTTTACAAATCCCTTGAAGCGCCGACCGCCGAAGTGTATGTGGGTCAGCAGGGGCAGTTCTATGTACGTCAGCAGGCGATTGTATTTGAAGTCGGCACCTTTGAAGTCTTCGGCCCAGCCTCGCTGCGCGATATTGAGCTCGGCGATGAGTCCGAAATTCTTTTCTTCGGCGTATCGGAATGTAGCGCCGAGAGTTAGGCCGGTTACCATTTTTTGCTGTACCGACGGCACGAAACTCATGCTCGACATTGTCATGCCGGCATGGCCGCCCACAGCCACATGAGGTTTATAATGTTCCTGAGCGCTAATGCTTGTGGCTGCCATCATCATCAGCAGCAGCAGTGCGATTGAGCGCAGTATGTTGTTGATTCTCATTCGTTGTGCAGATTTAATCTCAGAGTACTTCGTGCTCGACACTGCCGTCGGTGTTGTAACTGATGATGTATAGAGCCTTGTTGATCATGCCTTGTTCGTCGGTGGCCGGTGTGAAATCGAATGACGACTGCAGGCCGGTGTAGCGAAGCGGAGACGAGGTAATATCGCCTTCGCCACGGCGCAGGGCTTCTATCAGGTAGCAACCTGTGTCATAGCCGAGAAGTTCTTGCTTTGGCACCATGTCGCGCACTTCTGTGCCGAAGTTTTGCTGGAATTGTCGTGCGAACGTCTTGGCATCCACGTCGTTGGGGTTATCATAGAAGCGCGAGTATATTGTTGCCTCAAGGCTGTGGAGTTTCTCAAGACGATCGAGGCGGAAGGCAATCCAATCGGGATAGCCGAATACCTTGACATTGCGGCTGTCGGCGGCCGATTCTTTAAGTTTACACAGGGCTGCTTGCACTCGGTTGAATTCTGCCAGAGCGCCACTTACCGGGATAAATACATATTTTTCTGTATCGGCAGAGAGAGTTGCGAGATCTGAATCTTTAAGATTACCGCTGAATGTGATTTCCTGAACCTGAGGCATGCCTGGAGTTGATGAATAACGTTCTTTAACGGCATTTACAAACTCCTGCTTCTCATTGCGGCCACCCTCGGCCATGAGGATAACAGGCGTGTATCCGGCAAACCGCTGCATCAAAGCATCGATTGCCTTGTCATACATGCTGATATGGTCGATGTTACCCTGTATGATGCGTGAATTATTCAGATGACTTGCATCTTTGATATTAAAGATATTGAATACGTCATACTCAGTATCTTTGTTGGCTGAAAGCATGGATATTTGCGATGCCGCATCGGGCGACACCACTACATCGCAACCGCGCACTCGCTCATCAGCAAGAAGTGTGCGCACCCGCTCGTCGCTGCCCTCGGTGTCGAATGCATATATAGTCACTTTATCGCCGTAGCGGCCGAGTTTGTCTGCCGCGAGTAGCACGCCTTTAAGGAAAGCGGTGTAGTTGGCACCGGTTTTTGCAGCTTTCTTGTCATCTTCGGGGGCATTGAGCATCAGCGGAAGCATCAAAGCTATCGAATACTCTCGAACTTCTGCCTCTTCATCAGAATTGGCAAATGTGTCATCGGTGGCAACATCTTCGGAATAGGCGGAGGACACTTCGCTGTTTGCTTCATCCTGTTCGGAAACGTTGGGATAGCTCGTTGTAGGTGTAGGGGATGGGGTAGATGGTGCCACATTTTCACTTATTGGCAGAATCAATACCTGACCGTGCTTTATACCCTTGTCAGCTGTTGGGTTCAATTCCACAAGTTTATCTACTGTGGTATTATAGCGTTTCGATATGCCGTATAAAGTCTCGCCTTTTTGCACAAGATGTGTGCTCCCTTCGGTTGTTATTTGCTCTACGGTCATCGGCACTATCTTTTTATCTGAAACAGCATCGGTGGGGAAGTATACTGGCTTATCAGCTTTGAGACCATCAGCCGCAACTTCAGGGTTATATTTCAGGAATAGCTCTTTGTCAATACCAAATTGGCGAGTGATAGAGAATATGGTTTCGCCTTTGCGCACCAGGTATTCGTAGCAGGCTTCGCCGTTGTGATTTACTACTGGCAGAGGTCGAGCAGCAAAGCCACGTATGGCTCCGGCAATGATAGCAGCGCACAAAACACCTGTAATCAGTTTCTTCATTGACGTCATATACACATTCAATTACGTGATTAGATAAATGCATGTGTGATATGCACACAGACATTCACGCAAAGATACTAAAAATATATGATAGCCCGGTTATTGGTTCTATAGAAAAATAGCAAAGAAATAATAGCAATATTTAGCAATATAAATTGCTTGTTGCTTAGTGGTGCACAACGACATCGTTATATAGCAAAGAAGCTGTGCCTCGTTTTAGGCACAGCTTCTTTGATTGAGATATTTTGGAATTCAAAAGCGAACTCTCTTACTGCTGCAGACGGAAGTTGATGGGGAGTGTGTACCACACGTTCACATTCTTACCATTCTGCTTGCCGGGGATGAACTTGGGCAGTTTCTTCACTACGCGAATAGCTTCTTTGTCGAGTGCGGGGTGCTTACCACGTGCGATAGTCACCTGGTCAACATTACCACTCTTTGTTACAACGAAGCGCACAGTCACGCGGCCTGAAACGCCTTCTTCAGCGGCTGCTGCGGGATAGACGATGTTATCGCTGAGGAATTTGTAGAGAGCGGCATCACCACCGGGGAAAGTAGGCATCTGCTCTACTGCGTCGAAGATGGGTTCCTTCTCTTCTTTTACGGGCTCCTCGACTACAACGACTTCTTTCTTGAGCTGATCCTGACTGCTGAAGTCTTCAGCACCGTCAGTTACATTCTTGATAGAAATCTTTGAGTCGTCTTCCTTGATCTTCTCCTGATCCTGCATCTTTTTGTCTTCGTCAACAGTTTCAACAATCACTGCTTCTGTGAGCAGCTGCTGCTTAACGTCTTCTTCAATCTGCGGTACTTCAGGTTCGGGCTCGGGAATATCGAGTTGCTGCTGTTCTTCCTCTTCTTCGGGTTCGTCAGGCACATCCATAGTGGTGAGCTCCACGTCGACAGCCGATACAGTTTCAGCTTCATCGGGAGTGGCAAACACACCGTTCATATAGGCGATGAGGAATGCCAGAATGATAGCGAGGGCGATGACCACGATGATCATTGCACGGTTGTGACGCTTGGTTGAACCCGAGCGCATTTCGTATGCGCCGAAGTCTTTGTTTTTACCTTCAAAGACTATATCGCGCCATTCTTTTGATGAAAGATCTACGTCTTTTGCCATAATTCTTTTCTGTTTAATGGGTTAATAAATCAGACATCAAAATTATCAATGGGTTGCTTTATAGTGATTGATAAGCAGAGAGTCTACGCGGTTGGGGTGCTCGATGTTGTAACGCGAAATCTGGTTGATCTGCATCTCGTCGATAGCATAGATCAGTGCCTCATAGGTAGCGTCGGGACCTGCTTTGATCAGCACGGTCGGGCGATCCTTGATCAGCGAGTCAGATGCGTTCTTGCGAGCCAGAGAGTCAAATTTCTCTTTGGTGATTTCGCCGTCACGCCACTGCTGCTTGAGGACATTGTAGTTTTCGAGTACGGTCTTGTTATTGTCGGCAAGAATGGCGCGGATGCCCTGAGCCTTCTTGTTGACGTTACCCATGAAACCTTCAACCTTGAGGTAATCGTTGGTTGTGAAAGTTGTGTCGGGAGCACCGAAGTAGTAGTAGATCACGTGCTTCACTTTGCCGGTCTTGGGGTCTTCGATCACAGGCTTACCCTCGGCATCGCGCTCGGTGTCAAGAATAAGAGTGATAGCAGATGCCTTGTCGACCTGTGTGCGGTCCTGGTCGGTCACCTCCTTGGAGTTGGTCGGCAGGATGATAGGCAGAGTCTGTGATTTGATCATGGTCGTACACAGCATGAAGAACGTGATGAGGAGCATGTTCATGTCAACCATAGGAGTAAAGTCCACATGGATTGCCATCTTTTTCTGGGCGCCTTTTTTCTTCTTGCCGCCCTTGTCGGATTGTTCAATTTGTGCCATTGCGAATCTTTACTTTTATTAGTTTGACGGTTCATCCTCGCTCTTGAGAGCGGTCATCAGAGTGAACTTGTTGAGGTTCATTGTCTGGAGGTTATCGAAGACATCTTCCACAATTGCAACCGGAGTATTGCGGTCGGCTTTCACTGCGATAGCCTTACCGGTGCGCAGAGCGCCCTTGAGGTCGGCGAGTGAGGCTGCCTTAGCAGGATCAGATGCAAACTTGTTGGTGAGTTCGTCGTGAGTAGACTGAGACACCTGATTGATGGCTTCAAACCAAATCTGAAGGTCGTTGAGCTGGCCGAAGCGCTCCTTGTTGCGGTTGGGGTCACCCATCTGATAGGGGATACCTACCTTGGGATTAGCCATATCGCCCTGGAGTTTGTCGCGCACAGACTGCGATACGTTGGGGTCGAGAAGCTCGGGGAGAACTTCAAAGGGCACACCAAACATATTGAGCTCGGTGAAGACCTTCTTCTGGGCCGGAGTGAGATTGAGGTCTTTGCCTCTTTTATCATTATAGATTTTTACGGCGGCGTCAAGCATTGCCAGACGGAGTGTTTCCGTGGGGATGAGCGTTGAGTCGGCCGAACCTGTGAAGGAGATAAATACCTTGCCTTCGGCTTCGGGGCCTGCCTTTTCGTCGGCGCCCGAAATGAGGAGGGTGACGAGGTTTTCCATCGGCACTTTTTCCTCAGATACTGAAGACGGAGTGTTTACCACCGTTGGTTCCTTCGCAAGGAAGGTAGAAGTCAACATGAAGAAAGTAAGCAAAAGAACAGTCACGTCACTCATCGCGGTCATGTCGATGAGTGTACTCTTTCTTTTAATTTTTACTTTTCCCATATTTACCTTTTAATTAAGTGGTTTGTGTTAATTGTAAGGAAATACGGAATTAGTGAGTAGCGGCAAATGTTTGAACGATTGAGAAACCGATTTCGTCGATTGCGTAGGTGAGGTTATCGATCTTGTTGG
>CAZAME010000080.1:0-7656 GCA_964486445.1 uncultured Bacteroides sp.
GTATGCTTAACAAGAAACGCATATTTAATATCGAGGGGTATCTCAGTAGATACTGTACCGATATCGACTTCTATGTAGGAGTCAGAGCGGCTAATGTCCCAGAGCAAATTCTGAGCCATTTGGGACTCAAGGCTGAATCAGGTGTGAGAAAAGTCCCTTATGGCGTTGGGCCAATCTCTAAGTTCAATGCAAAAGGAAAAGTGATGAAACTAAAGAATCTACCGAAGATTGAGGTCAGACAGCGTCGGCATTCTCGTAAAACCGGCGAATATCTTGGGACTTGGCACTTGTGGATGTGGCAGCGTCAACAAGTCGAAGCTCCCAAGGTGCCGGTGGAGTTTGTAGAAAAGGATGGTGAATTACTCATAATTTCTCCCATACTTCAATACATACCGGAAAACGAAGGGATAAACTGTCACACAGTGAACATCTTTCTTGAATGCTTTGGTCATGCAGCGTTCTACACCAAAGACCTTCAGGTTATGGTTTGGGAGCCAAAAACTACGCAAGGTAACTGGGTGATGCTTCCAGAAGGTACGTCCATCGAGGAGAAGCAAGAGAAAATCGAACAGGTTGTTAGGGATCGTGAATCACGCGGTATACCTACCTACAAATCTGGCCTCGAGATGCTAAAAGCCTATGGTCCTGGCGACATCGTTGCTGGCACCAATGGCTTTAATGGCTACTGCGCATATGTATATCCAGAGCGTGAAATCATTCTTCTCGAATGCCTTGACTATGGCAATGCAACATATGTGCTTCCATATGAGGGATGGGAGAAAACCTCTCAACTCACCAAGGGAGAGATTCTCGAAGGCAAACTATGCTTAAATAGAATACCTCATGATGTCAATTGGGCATCTCGCATTAATAGAGTAATGCGTGGATAAGCAACTCAAATATAGAAAAGGCATCCTCAAGTGATGCCTTTTCTGTTGATATTTCATTATATTGTCATCTTGCAGGGTGTTACTTAATGGTCAAAAAGCCGACCAGGAAAACCAATTGTTTCAAGTTCGGTCGTTCACCCCGAACGAGCTTACCTCGAAATGAAAAAATCCCTGAACGCAAAAGCCAAAGGACAGGGAAGATAGAGGGAGAATAGATATTAAGCTCCGATAACCTCTATGCGTATCGGCTGGCAAAAGTTGAGTTGAATATTGAGCAGTTGCCAGTAATTTGCCAGTTAAAATTAAAATCAGCGAGACAAGTTTGTGATTATCACAATCTTAACTCGCTGATTTTGTGCCCAGAACAGGACTCGAACCTGCACGCCTCGCAGCACTCGCACCTGAAACGAGCGCGTCTACCATTCCGCCACCTGGGCTTTTGCGTTGCAAAGGTAATAACTTTTTCGGATATGTCGGCTATGTTTGGCCGATTTTTTTTAATTTTGTATGTGTTTTAAATCGCTTAACGGTTATTATATATGGCTCTAAACATGGGTTCCATAGTAAATGCGGCGGCTCAGTCGGCTAAAGGTGTGGTAAAGATGGCTTTGCTGTCGCGGCGCCCCTCAGTGTTGGCCTGCGCTGACCCCGACGTGCCTCTTGTGGTGATGGGGAATGGCCCTTCGCTTAGTTCGGCCATTGCAGAAGACAGCGATATACTGAAGCGATTTCCCACTATGGCGGTGAATTTCGCGGCCAATGCTCCCGAATTTCGCTCGCTCCGACCAAAATATTATATCCTTGCCGATCCGCACTTCTTTGTAAATATCGACGATGTGAATGTGCGCCGGCTGATGAAGAATCTTGCCGAAGTCGACTGGCCTATGCGCCTGTTTGTGCCTCACAAGTTTGCAAAGTCGCTCCCGGCCGATGTGCTTGCTTCGCAGCATGTGCGCGTAGAGAGTTTCAACGCTGTCGGCATCGAGGGCAGCAATGTGCTCAGGCGCTTTGCCTATTCGCGCGGTCTTGGCATGCCACGCCCTCGCAATGTGCTCATTCCGGCTATTATGGTGGGGATGCTCATGGGCTACCGCACAATATATGTTGCCGGCGCCGACCACTCATGGACACGCACTCTCAGCGTCAACGAGCGCAACGAGGTGGTGTCGGTGCAACCTCATTTCTACAAGGAAGACGACCGCGAGGTAAAACGCATAACCACCGATTACCTCAAATATCCATTGCATCAGATACTCGACAGCTTTGCCGTAGCCTTTAAAAGCTATTTCGACATCCGCAACTATGCCGACTCGCGCGGTGTGAAAATCTATAACGCCACTCCGGGCAGCTTTATCGACGCCTTTGAGCGCCGCCCGCTCTCGGCTTTGCGTTAACCCTACTGCATGTTTTGGCGGGCACGGAAAGCCAACGCGTAAGCCTTCATCTGCTTAACCATAGCCAGCAGACCGTTGGAGCGTGTAGGCGACAGATGCTCGGCCAGACCTATGTCGTTTATGAAATATAGGTCGGCATTGAGGATAGCATCGGGAGTCTGATGATTGAGCACCTTTATCAGCAGTGATATTATACCCTTAACAATTATTGCATCGGAGTCGGCTGTAAATTCCACCGTGCCGTCATCAAGGAGCTCTGCATTGAGCCACACGCGGCTCTGGCAACCTTCGATAAGATGTTGCGGAGTCTTGTATTCCTCTGCTATCGGCGGCAACGCGTTGCCAAGGTCAATAATATAAGCATATCGGTCCATCCAGTCGTCGATGTCGGCGAACTCTGCTATGATGTCGTCTTGTATATCGTTGATTGTCTGCATTTGCTGATTATTTTGTTTCTTGCGGATGCAAAGTTAGTGAATATTGTCATTCTACAACGCCTCGCGGGCGCTAAAGTTTCACGACCTCTAAAGGAAAAGCGGATGCCAGACCATCTGCCGTCATCCGCTTTATATCTGTCCACAATATCGAAGTTCGACTACTGCGCGGCATTACCTTCCTCATAAATAAGATTCAACAGAGTCTGGCCGACATCTTTCATCGTATTGCGGTCAAGATTGCTCATATTGTCGCTCTGGGTATGCCATGTCGGATTAAACGAATGCGTGCGGGGATGATTGCTCTCGATAATGACTATGGCAGGTATGCCGGCATTGTTGATCTGCTCATGATCATCAATGATGCGGCCGGTTGCAGAATTGACAAACCGCCTGCCCTTGCCACTTCGCTTTGCCACATCCCACACCTTGTCGACAACACTTTTGGCATACTCATCACTCGTAATCTCACGATAGAACTGTGCATTCTTGCCACCGACCATGTCAACAACCACTGCATATTCAGGCTTGGCACCATCTGCATAAGGCAAATGAGCGGCCCAATATTGCGAGCCGAGACACCACGTGTCTTCATCGTTGCCCCAACCGCTCGACTTGCCGTAGTCTTCACCGTCGAAGAACACAAAATCCACCCCAATGCCATCACCGGCAGGCGACGCACTGAGCACTCGCGCCAACTCCAGAAGCACCCCTACACCCGATCCACCATCATTAGCGCCGGGAATGGGCTGCTGTCTCACCTCTCCGGCCAACTCATTATCGCCCCACGGGCGCGTATCCCAATGAGCAGCCAAAAGCACCCTGCGCGGAGCAGCAGCATTATACTTAGCTATGATATTCGTTAGCGGCAACACATCGCCGGTATACGCTGTGGCTTCAAACGATTGCGTATAGACGGTATCCAAACCATATCGCTGCAAAGTGCCAATTATATACCGAGAACACTCAGCATGTGAATCGCTTCCGGGCACACGCGGGCCAAAATCAACCTGCGCAGCTACATGCTTGAATGCACTGTCGCCACTGAAAACAGCAAATTCATTGTAAGTGCTGTCAGCGGCAGCTTCAACTGCCGGGGCTGCAGTCTTGCCGGAGCAGGCTAAAAGGAGAGGAGCCGTAATGAGGGCGGCACCGATTTTTGAGAAGATCATAGCGCGGTTTCTTTATGTCGCGACCGCCCGGATTGCCCGGCAAGAGTCGTGTTCAAATTTATTTCCGCGCCAAAATTACAAATAAGTCACGAAACGGCAACACTTTTTTATCGAAATAATTACCACATTAACACAATTTGTATACAGAAACATGTCGCTGTAGCCAATTTGCCCAATTTTCAGGCTATTTCGCCAAATTTCGATCTACAACTATACCAGGCCTGACAGTAAGCGAGAACACTGCCGATAGCTGTGTGTCGGGAGAGTCATATCGCACATGATAGCGCAGAGGTGCGAAATAGCCGAGATTAAACTGGGCAGATGCGTAGTCGTCATCGTCAGGAAAAGCACCGGCGTGTATCCGCTCTGTTATGCGGATATCGCCATCGCTTACCTCCACGGCAAGCGACACACTGTCGGCACCGGCATCGACACCTTGCAAACCTCTTCGCAACAGAAGGACTTCCCCTCCGGCCGTAACTTTTAGTGCCACTGACGGCGCACTCGCATCAGCAGCCTTGAGCGTTCCACCCAAAAGCAACTCTCGCACTGCTCCTCGCCGACGTGGCATAGCCGAAAACGCCACTATCGCCGCCGAAATGACGAAGATAGTGACGTAGAACTCGGTTGTGGTAAATATCGACAATCCTATCATGGCATCAATTTTTTACATGCCAGGAGGCGGACCGGGGCGCCCACCGGGAGGAGGTCCCATACGGCCACGCCCACCGTGTCCGAAACTATCCTGATTGCGGTTGGCCGGCTCATTGCCCTTGCCAAAAGTATTGAAGCGATAGGAGAATGAAATCATGAAGTAGCGGGTGAGCGAGTTGTAGAGCACATCATCGATATAGTTAGCGGTGACATTGCGGCTCACGTTGCTACGCTGTTGCAGAAGATCGTATGCCTTAAGAGTCACCGTAGCCTGCTTGTCGCGCAAGAACTGATATGACACCGACGCATTCCACATCCATTGGCGTGTATCGTAGCCGGCAGAATATCCCGAAGTAGCGGTGTACGACAAATCAGAATTGAGAACCAGTCCGAAAGGAGTATAGTAAGTTGCGTTGAACGTACCGCCATACGAGTGCACAGTCATCGATCCGGCGGACTTCACGGTGTTGTGGGTGTTTTGCAACGAATAATATGGTCTAAGCTCAAGCATGGCATAATCCGGGCGCCATGCAAAGCTAAACATTTCTCGCAGGTTAAACGACGAGCTCGTGTTGCGAACACTGTTGTTGAAACCAACCGTGCGGTTAAAGAAGCCCATCAAATGATTGCTGAACGTGAAATGCTTGTTGCGCAACGGGGTTGAGAACATTGTCATAGCGCGCAGATTCCATACACCGTTCACGTTCTCATAATATGTGGTCTGGCCACCGGTCTCCAGATTATAGTCTGTGCGCGACACGATGCTGTTCTGCGCCACAGAACCAAAGAGCATAGCCATAAACGACTGCTGACGCTCAGGCGAGAAATTCTGGAAACGAAGGCGCACATGATGCGTGAACGTCGGCGACAGATCAGGATTACCCACAACAACGCGCAGAGGGTCGGTCATATCGGGCACAGGCTGCAATTGAGCCATCGAAGGCTGCTGCGCCATTGAGCGATAGTCTAAATTGAGCGAGCGATTCTTGCCAAGCTTATAGCGATAGCGCAGATATGGCGCGTAATTCCATTGCCATCTGCGTCCGATGTTACGCTCGGGATTAATAAGGTCAAACGACTGCATCATCGATGGAGTGAGCGACAGGCCCACATCAATTGTAGCCGTGCGACTCACATGCTTGTAGCCTACACGAATATCCTGATTCATAAATGAATTGCGGAAGCGGTTGCTCAGATTGCTGTCAAGAGTGCCTTCATCGGAGATGAGCGGTGGCATGTCCCAACCGTCTGGAAACTCCACAGGGAAGTCGTATATCAGCTTGTCGGCATTATTCCAACGATATTGCAGACGATAGGCCACAGTGAGGAAATTTCCGTTTTTAACATTTCCGAGAGGCTCTGTCCACGTCACTCGCGTATTGACGGTGTTGCTCCATGTGTGGTTATTGGCATACTGATCATAGGCATCAAGGTCCTCAAGTTGCATCATTTCATTGAGCGAATAAGTGCGGTTGCGCTCGCGCACATTGCTTAAACGATAGTCAAAGAACACCGAGAAAGACCGACCTGGATGCGACAAGAAATTATGATTATAGATCAATCTGCCGCCAAACTCAAAAGAATTTCCCTTATTAGCAGCCTGATTAATACTACGTGTCAGGGGAGTCGCCCCGTTGACACCTCCGTTTGTAAAAGAAGACTCGTCGGAAGTTGAGCGATTGATATTCACCGACATATTGGGGCGGAACTCAAAAGTATTAGACGAATCAGGATTCCATTGAATACGGAAGTCACCACGCACGTTATGCCCCTTGTCACGAGCAATTTTCTCGGAATTCTGCGTGCTTTCCTCTCCTGGCAACAGATATCGGCGATCGCGCTTCTCGCGAGTGTCGCGGTCGCTGTGTGAATACATGACATCACCGCCTACTCGGAAGATCTCGTCTTTTCCGACATTGAAGTTTATGCCGAAAGCCTGCGATGTAGTCAAGCCTGTGCTTCCTCCAAAGCGACGGAAACGACCGGCCGTACCGTCATTGAACCCAAGTTCATTGATATTATTGAACGATCCGAGGAAAGTAATCTGATTCCCATTCCAGAATCGGTTGACATTAAAGTTTCCGGCATATCGGCTATCGGTGCCATAACCGGCCTCAGCATTGCCAAACCATCCGTTCTTCATTCCTTTCTTTACCGTGAGATTTATCACAGTCTCTTCCTCTCCGTCATCAACGCCAGTTATGCGAGCCAGATCGCTCTTGCGATCCACCACCTGCAACTTGTCTACCATATCCACAGGCAGATTTCGCGAAGCCACTGTAGGGTCGTCTGAGAAAAACTCCTTGCCATCGACAAGTATTTTTGTGACCTCCTTGCCGTTGGCCGTGATTTTTCCGTCACTGTCAACCTCCACTCCCGGCAAACGCTTGAGCAGATCCTCGACCACAGCATTTGGCTGGGTCTTATATGAATCTGCATTAAACTCCACAGTGTCCTGCATCACCTTTATCGGTGTGCGTATGCCTGTTACGGTGGCCTCCTTGAGCAGCACGTCGCTCGGCATAAGCTCTATAACCCCTGCCGACGCACTTGCGCCCTTCACTCGCACCTCAACCATAGAATTGTGATAACCTACATACGAGGCAACAAGCTTATATCGCCCGTCGGCGACACCGGTGAGTGTGAATTTACCATTCGCCCCGGTGGTGGTTCCACCAACGTATGTACTATCCTTTGCCGTGAAGAGCTTCAAGGATGCTGCCGGCAACATTTCCTTGTTCTCGTCAATGACTGATCCCGTGATGTTGTAGGCATGCACAGAGACTGTGGCAAGCATAGCCACAAGCACCGATGCAATAATTCTGAGTTGCTTGAAGATGCGCATTTAGCGGTGAAGGTGATTTTTATTTGAAATAATATATTGTGAAACGTTGTCGATATGAGCAAAAAAGGCTCACAACAGATAAGACAATTGACCTCGCCGAAAGTTTAAACCGATTTTTCGACAAAATTAGTTAATTGGCATAAACATCCGTTAACGACACCGCAGTCGCCCGATGATTCCCGGGGACTGCGGCATGTGGTATACGGTGGAGGCAAAAGCCTGTATCAGCGTCGTTTACCTTGCTGCTTCTGCTGCTCGCGGAGCATA
>CAZAME010000081.1:0-7635 GCA_964486445.1 uncultured Bacteroides sp.
GGCAAATGACTTGGAGAATGTGCCCATGATGAGGTCAACGTCTTTGGTGACGCCGAAGTGGTCGCATGTGCCACGGCCACCCTTGCCAAAGACACCTATCGAGTGTGCCTCGTCTACCATCACCGATGCGTCATATTTCTTAGCAAGCTCCACCATCTTGGGCAGATTTGCCACATCGCCCTCCATAGAGAATACACCGTCGGTGACGATGAGCTTCACTTTGTCGGGTTCGCACTTACGCAACTGCTGCTCCAGCGACTCCATGTCGTTGTGCTTATATTTCAACTGCTTTGAGAAGCTCAGTCGACGCCCCTCGATAATCGAGGCGTGATCCTGCTCATCCCAGAGTATGTAGTCTTCGCGGCCGGTGAGTGTTGACACTACACCAAGGTTCACGCCAAAACCTGTGGAGTAGATCATCACATCTTCCTTGCCGATATATTCAGCCAGACGCGCCTCAAGCTTCTTGTGGAGGTCGAGGGTACCGTTGAGGAAGGGTGAGCCGGCGCATCCGGTGCCATACTTGCGCGTAGCTTCAATGGCTGCCTCCTTTATGCGTGGATCGTTCACGAGACCGGAATAGCAGTTCGAACCAAACATCAGCACTTTCTTGCCGTTGATGATCACCTCGGGGTCCTGCTCCGACGAGATTGCACGGAAATAAGGATAGATGCCGGCTGCCTTGGCCTGCTGCGGAATTGTGTACTTTGCGAGTTTATCTTGTAAAAGCCTCATTTAGTTCAGTGCGATAATGAAATAAATATATACAAATCTGCAATGTTTTCGTTGCTTTCAAGCTACAAAGGTAAGCTTTTTTTCTCAATGTATATACACCTGCATCGGCATTTTTGCCAAATCACCCTAAAAATGTCATTTTTCCGTCGCCGTGATTAACAGCTACCACACTTCAAGTGCGACCACAACACACATCCCCAAACCATAGGCCCGGTGAGCGCTACACCCGCGCCTCAAGTCTGCAAAGACTCGCCTTGAACGCCTCAAGTGCTGCTAAATAGCCAACCAGACTCACGAATAATCCTAATTGCCGCACAAGATACTCACCTTCACGTTAGAAACATTCATTAATACAATTTGTAGCATGAAGTATGATATCAGAAAAATCTCGGATTGATAGACATTAGCTCATGAGGAATACACAAATATAAAGAATCGAGGAACTGCTTATCTATTTTAATATCTTTATATGCTCTGTAGTTTGGAGGGAACCCCAAGCCACATTCTTTGCCTCTTATAGCAAAAAAATCTTTCAAAAATTCATCATCTTCAATGTACTCATATAGCGGCAGATCAGTATACTTTATTCCACTCATAAACATGGTTGCTTTGTTAAATTGTCTGATGTAATAACCTATTACCTCGGTCAATATCCAGTACTTCAGGTCATGGCGCATCTGCGATGCCAATGTGATTATTTCGTTCATTCTGCTGGGATCATACATAAGCATCCAGCCGGTCTCCTTGCTAAATGTATCTTCAGCATCAGTAGAACGTGGACTATATAGGATAGCAGCAAAAATCGGGATATAAAAACATTCCGGCAAACTATCATGTTCAGAGATGAGCAATTTTTTGCCTTTGTAATCATGTATATTACACCAATGAGATTCGAAATAATTATATCTTATAAGACAACGATAATCTGAAATAGTATCCTTCATGGCGTATGTAGCTTTTTCAAGTTCAGTCTGAGGAATATACTTTTTATTAATCACAGTCTTATACATCGCCCTGCGTGTAACTTCAATTTCGTTTAGTGGCTGCATATGGTAGGCCCTCTTTGCCGTGACTATATTATAATGTTTTTCTCGCATGGTCTGTATAACCGAGCAAGAACAGCACACACAAGCCAAAGCTACTATTATCCATAACCGTTTTTTCATAATTCTGGTGCTTACTTCCTTTTGACTTTTTCTTCTCGATCACACAACAGCGTCTCCTCACACCACAGCACCCCCGTCTTCGCCAACTGGACTAGATACAAGTGGAATTTATTAATCTGCGGTATCAAATATAATACTATTCGTCTGTCCAATCATCTCTAAAAACGCCTGAATCGATTAATATTTTTTGAGCAATCACTGCCATTGGCTTTTTTGTATCGTACAATATAAAGTCGATGCGATATAGTTCTCTGAATCTATTAGTCGATTTCAGATCTCCAAATACGAAATAATCATAACTCCAGTATGTATTACCGTTTCTAATCCAATCAGCATGTGATTTCATATACGGATATATTTTTGATGGCACAATTACACCTTCTGTACTCAATATCGTATCCACTTCATAATTAAAGCTATTTAAATCAATATTGATATTGAAATTATCAGCTTCTCCAAATGATTCATATATAATCTCCTTAGATAAATCTGCGCGATGTTTTTCAATGAACTTCTTAAACGAATCGTATGAGAACCGTTTGGCTATAGCAGGATTATTCATCAGTTTCATGGTTAACAACCAATAACACTTCATATATTCCCTGATATATTTTCGAGCTTTTGGCCAATCATAACTATACATATCCCCGATATATTCATATCTTGATGAGTCATCGCCAGTACTTGAAAACAACGCTCTTTTGAAATCATTGAAACTTAATGTATCATTTGATATGCAATTATATAAAGCTAAAGTATTTATCATATATTGCGATGGCGTATTCTCGCGAGTACGGTGTACATTAGCTGTATTATCAGCAGGCTTTCGTTCCCCACTACAACCGTTAATAAGAATCAAGCCGATAAATAGAAAAAGCCATTTTATGCTCATAATTTGTCCGAATATATTAATTCCAATCTATTGACAACACACACATCAATTATCAAGATTATACCTTATGATCTTTGTACCTATAGATGTAGGCACCCACCTCCTATATCCTCTTGAGTAACTTAATGTTATTCTCATTTCACAATACACGTATGGTTCACATTCAGTAAATAATTTAAATGCAGGATTACTATATGAATTGTCAAACGATATCTCCAATTGCTCATTATGCAAGTCAAACGATAGCCCAACTAAGCCTCCGGAACGAAATATTTTATATGCATTTTTCGACGTTATGTCATTAACTCCAATAAACGTATGAGTAGTACGAGCAAGATATTTATCAGCATTGGTCAGTTGTTCATCAAGATTATCTGTTGGTCCCTCACCAGTAGGGTTAACTGTTACTAATATACTCATATATTCTTGCATATCTCGGTCACAATACACGCTATCACCCATGAATACATCTTTGGCTCGACAATATTCCACATAAGCTGCGAATCCAGTTAATACAACTCCTGTCAGTTCTGTCATGCCTGCTGTTTCTAATCCTGATTTAAACTCTTTGTATATCTGTGAATTATTAATATCAAGCAATATCTGGTCTCTACCTCCTTGCCAATAATTCCCATTAATCACATCATCCGCTTCCTTTGCAGCCCAATCCGAATCTATGGCTTTAGCAACCAACTCCGAGATAGATTTTTGTTGGTCTGTGTTTATAGCTTCAGTATTTGAGGTATCATTAGAAACCTGACAACTGCCACATATAATATATAGGCCTGCAAAAAGTAGTCCAATAAATAATTTACCCAATATACCTGATTCTAATGCCTTCATAAAATATATCTTTATATTTTTCGCAAGTTAATGAAAAAGTCCGAATAAAGTATAATCTCTATTTGATTTTTATATTACTGCACAATATCAGCGAAGGCGCGCCGTGGTGTGCGGCACGCCTTCGCTGATATTGTGTGTTTGTATTATCGCTGTTGACTGTTCAGCGGCCAAATGACAGAGTCGTGTAATAACTCATGTCGCCGGCAGCTGTGTAAGCCGGCGCAAAGGTGAGGCTTACAAACTGGCCATCGTTGCCAAACCACGATGCAGTGATGTTGCCCGAGGCGGTATTATAGCTCACAGGTGCTCCATATAGGTTGACAAGGCGGCTATAGGCAGCATTGAAGCGGCCCATGTCGGAATAAGGCGTAGCATAGACAAACTGCGAACTGCATAACCCTCCATTGGTATAATACAACGTGGCATCGGGCCATACGAAGTTAAGCTGAGGCACATTGGTGAGAAATACCATATTGTTGTCGTAGCCCGACACATTGTATCCGCTGTTGACAAGCGCGTTGACCGACAGGCTGATTCCTGTGCCGAAGGTGACACCAAGAATGGTACTCAAGACAGGATAATGTCCCACAGGGCGCCATGCAGGAGGTGGCACGGGGCGACGGAATGGCCGGGGCGCAGGCAGATGCGGTCTTGCAGGCAACCCTACATGTGGCGGACGATGCGCAGGGCGTGACGGATGCCAACCATTATTGTGATTATTGCTGTGATTGGGTCGATGGTTGCTCGGGCGGTGATTACCGGGCCGATTATTATCGGGTCGGTTGTTACCGCCGGGCCTGCCAGCTCCCGGGCGATTATGATTGCTGCTACCTCCGGGATTATGACTATTGGCGCCCGGACGTCGACCGGCATTACTATTATGCTGATTATGACTATTAGCTCCTGGGCGACGGTTATTGCGAGCCTCCCGCCGGTCGGGTGTAGGAGCGGCATAACTTTCAGCAAAAGGGGCAAACATGAGCGTAGCCGTTAGCAGGGCTGAAGCGAGTCGGTGTATAGTTGTAGCCATAATAGATATCTTTTTATAGGGTAAGCAAACTTGTTGATGAATTCCCGGGTAACTTTTATAACATTAGATGCGCAGAAGCTGCGAAAAGTTTAACGACCCGAAGCATTTTTTGACGAACCACCCAGGTTTTCTTATGAAAAGCGCGGCCGGCTGTGTGTCGGTCGCGCTCTACTATTCTTTTGCTAAATCTCTCACTGAGGCACCACCACGCCCGATATTCGTAGCGAGAGTTTCTTGTCCGACGGCGCATTGGTGCGCACTTTCACAGTCTTGCTGAATTCGCCGGCGCGGCCTGTGGGCACGTAGGTCACCGATATATGACCCTTCTCGCCGGGGCGCACCGGCTCAGCTGTGTACTTGGGTCTGGTGCACCCGCATGAAGCTGTGGCCGAAATGATTACCAGAGGCGCATCACCAGTGTTGGTGAATTCAAAAACGTATGTGACCTCGCCGGCCGACTCGCGGATATTGCCAAAGTCGTGTTCGGTCTCAGCAAACTCTATGGCGGGAGCAGACTTTGCAGCTGCTCCGATCACTGTTGCCACAAGCATGCACAGCAGCAGTGATAGGCGTGTTATTGTCGTTTTTTTCATTTTTCTGAGGTTTTAGAGAGTTGATTGAAATAGAAATCAAGCACATCGCGGGCTGCGATAAACGAACTCAGTCGGTTGTCGAGCACTCTGGCCTCGCAGTCGCGGAGCAAGGAGTCGACCTCTGCATTGCGATAGAAATGATTGCGCAGGCTCTCATCAATGGTCTCATACATCCAGTAACGTGCCTGACGCCGACGCTTGGCATCGAAATATCCGTTAGCCTTGGCGAAGGCAAAGTAGCGGTCAATCATGTCCCACACCTCCGGAATGCCGAGTTCGTAATAGCCTGAATAGGTGAGCACTTCGGGCGACCAACCCGACTCCGTGGGCGGAAAAAGATGTAGCGCGCTGCGGAACTGTGCCTTAGCAAGCCTGGCTCGGTCTATATTGTCGCCATCGGCTTTATTGATGACGATTCCGTCGGCCATCTCCATAATACCGCGCTTGATACCCTGTAGTTCGTCGCCGGTGCCCGCAAGCTGTATGAGCAGGAAAAAGTCTACCATCGAGTGCACAGCGGTCTCACTCTGCCCCACACCCACTGTCTCTACAAAAATACTATTGTATCCGGCAGCCTCGCAAAGCACTATTGTCTCGCGGGTCTTGCGGGCCACGCCGCCGAGCGAGCCTGCCGACGGACTGGGGCGTATAAATGCATCGGGGTGTATCGACAGTTTCTCCATTCGTGTCTTGTCGCCAAGAATACTGCCTTTTGTGCGCTCGCTCGAAGGGTCAATGGCAAGAACGGCGAGTTTGCCCCCCTGTTTGAGCACATGCAGCCCGAAGACGTCGATGGATGTACTCTTGCCGGCACCCGGCACACCGGTGATGCCTATGCGGCGGGAGTTGCCGGAATATGGCAGACACTTCTCAATGACCTCCTGAGCTACAGCCTGATGCGAGTCCTGAAGACTCTCCACCAGGGTCACCGCACGCGACAGCATGGTGACATCGCCGCGCAGGATGCCCTCAACAAGTTCTCCGGCCGAGGGAAGGCGCTTGCGCTTGGGGCGCAAGTGGGCGTAGGGATTCACCGACGGTGGCTGAGTCACTCCTGAGTTCACAGTCAGGCCACTGTATTCTGATGAGTTTTCGGGATGTTCCATTTCTGTGAATGAATAAGTATGACTACAGGAAGTTGACACACATGCGCTTGATGGCTTTTGCCGGCGCAACACCGCGATATAAGATGTCATAAACGCCCTCGAGGATGGGCATGTCGACTTTGTAGATTTTATTTATTTCGTGCATGCACTTAGTGCCGTAGTAGCCTTCGGCGGTCTGCTCCATTTCCATGCGGGCAGCCTTCACCGAGTAACCGTTGCCTATCATAGAGCCGAAGTTGTGATTGCGGCTGAAGCGCGAATAAGCAGTAACAAGCAGGTCGCCAAGATACACACTCTCACAGATGCGGCGGTCACTGCGCGGCGATGCGGTGTCAAGGAATAGCCGCATTTCACGTATAGAGTTGCACACGGTCATAGCCAGGAAATTGTCGCCAAGCTTCATGCCGTGTATAATGCCGGCAGCAATGCCGTATACATTTTTAAGCACGGCCGCATACTCTATACCCACAACGTCGGTCGAGGTGATAGTGTGTATATTATTACCTCCCAGACAGCGGGCAAAAGCCTCGGCATGCTCCAGATCATCATTTCCTATGGTGAGATACGACGGGCGGTCGAGCGCAACTTCTTCGGCATGACATGGGCCGCCGACGACAGTGATGTGATCCTGTGCCACACCATAACGTTTTTCCATATAAGTCGTCACAAGCTCATTGTCATCAGGCACTATGCCCTTGACAGCCGACACAATATTCTTGCCTGATATATCGGCAGTAAGCCTGTCGAGATGCGATTTTATATAAGGCGACGGCATCACAAGCAACAACGTGTCGGCCATACCGGCAGCCTCATTGATATCGTCGGCAAAATGGATGCGCTCGGTGTCAAACTCGACATCGGTCAGGTATGCCGGATTGTGACGAAGACGCAAGAATTCCTCAATGCGGTCCTGCCGGCGCATATACCATATTATATCGTCGCAGTTGCGCAGCAGCAGTTTTGCCAGGGCCGTAGCCCAGCTGCCACCACCCATCACTGCTATTTTTCCGGGGCTATATTCACTCATCAGCTGATAGATATAGATGGATTTATCGTATTTATGCCTGTGCGGCAGCTGCAGTCTCTATCCATTGAGCCACGGCTTCTTGGGCAGGCGCTTTCAGACCAAGTTTAAATTTCTTGTTGATGCCGCACAACTCCTGATGCAGCTTGCCTGCCGATGCTCCGGCAAGAGCCTCCACGGTGAGAACTCCGGCTTTCTGCAAGGGAGCTACCCACTCTGCTGGCACACCGACAGCGGTGTAGGCCT
>CAZAME010000082.1:0-7371 GCA_964486445.1 uncultured Bacteroides sp.
ATCCGCGCTGATTCTTGACAAGCAGAAATTCTCGCAAAATTTCATTTAGATGTCAGGGATTGAGCAACGGTAGATGCCCGTGGATATGTGATTATCTTGCATTCGGCATGATATTTCGTGAGAAATATAGTCGGGCGCAATGATTGCATATACAAGCGTGGGCTTCTGCGTTGCCGTCTGACATCTAAAGGGCAATGCGAGAAGCCTCTGCTTGTAAGACGGCAACAGATACAGATTCCCGCGCTTTTTCTTTTTACAACATAACGCCAACGAGGGGATGACCGAGGCATATACTTATTTTAGTGATGAGAAAATCTGTTATTTATCGGATTCTGTCAGTTATGTGTCTCTTATGTTGCTTCAGCAGCTCGTTTGCCAAACCCAAAGAGTTCAGATTCGAATTGTCTTGCTCGGCAACACCCGACCGCTATTTTCAAGATCTTCAGCATGCTCTTGTAGTTACTACCGAATCCAGTGTATCAAACGATCAGATTTATGATCCTTCGCAGCTCCCCAACAAAACAAAGAAGTTAATGGAGAAGAAGTTTCTGTTTATATACACTCCGAATACTGAGGACTTTGTAAAGGAGTCTGTAAGAAGTTTCGTTCGCTCCGCAGGCATAAGTATAGGTCATGATCGCTTTACTGACTACGAGCTGAAAGTAAAACTAAAGGAGCTGAAAGTGCTTGATGGCGAAGGAAGCGGAACATGCTCAGCTGTACTGGAGTGGGGTTTGTATGATCCCGAACGGCGTATGATACTCGATGGCACAGCACGAGGTCGCAATACGCTTTCGGTAGGACAAAATCAAGTTGATGTTCTCGACAAAGCTTACTCTAAAGCTCTTAAAGAGATAGATTGGGAAGGCATAGCACGTCAGCTAAACACACCTAATAAAAAACAGAATCAGGCCCAAGAGAGAGTTACAGGCGCGGGAAATACTACACTCGAACACACTGTGATCCGATGGTACATAATCTCTACACCATCAGGAGCCGATGTATCGTGGCGAGTAGTCTCGTCAACCCCCGACGTTCGCAATACAAACTCCAACTTCGTGGGTACCACACCCTATGAGTCTACAGAATCATTTGACATCAAAGGCCTTACGGATGAAAATGCTGGCAATGTGCAAATAGAGGTTACTTGCGAGAAAGCCGGATATCTACCTCAACGCAAGCGTTTTAATCTCCGCCAGGCTATTGACCAGAAAGAAATTTCATCGAAGTTCAATCTTGTAAAAGAATCCGACGAGTAGGATAATTGCAGACTAACCCCTGAATAACCTGAGCTGCTGCTTGCTTTTTCTAAGTCTATTTTATATTAAATTTAGTTAATTTTAATACTTACGTTTGGCCGGTGCGAGATTTATACATATTTTACAAACGTATAAAAACATCATTATTCACACTTAAAAACTTAATTGTCTATGAAAAAGTTTTTAGTAATGGCTGTTATGGCCGTTATGGCACTCGGTGCTTCAGCACAATGGTATGCAGGTGGTTCACTCAACTTTGGCCAGACCAAGCAGAATGGCGAAAAGACCACAACTTATGGTATTGCTCCCGAAGTAGGCTACAACTTCTCTGAGAACTGGGCTTTCGGTGGTGTTATTGATCTCGGCTTCACTAAATATGAAGGCATCAAAACAACTCTTATCAACGTTAACCCCTACGCCCGCTACACATATTTCAAATCAGACTCAGGTCTGTTTAGCCTCTTCGTTGACGGCACTGTAGGTGTTGGCTTCGGTTGGAGCAAAGCTGGCGGCGAAAAGAGCGACACAGCAGTTGCTTATTCACTCGGTTTCAAGCCCGGTATCGCATTTAACCTCACAGATCACTTCAGCATCGTAGCTCATATCGGTCTGCTCGGCTATCAGGGCGGTAACGACACTTACAAAGACGCCGGCTTCCCCGAAGAATGGGGTCTTCACCTCAGCGGCAATGCCCTCTCATTTGGCCTCTACTACACTTTCTAAGAAAGCGTCGCATAAGCTAACATAATAAAAGCGAAGCTGCGCCTGTGTGGAATCACTCCACCGGCGCAGCTTCTCTGTTTCTTGTATGACGCGCTCCTACTCCATCATGCGATAGATGCGCGCAGTGTCGGCGGCAGTGAGTCGGTAGTAGCCTCCAAACACCTCGCCCTTATTCTCGTGGAGTTTGCGCACAAGCAGGTCATAGTCGGGGTTTTCGATGCCGAGCTCTCCCAGAGTGACAGGCATGCCTATAGAGCGGTAGAAATCGCGCAGTGCAGCAATGCCGGCCAGAGCGGCCTCACGATCATCGGCAATGTCGATATGGAAAACGCGGCGGGCCATCTGCGCAACGCGGGCTGGGCGATGCTCTGCCATAAAAGTCATCCATGCCGGATTAACAACGGCCAGACCGGCACCGTGAGTCACGCCATAGACGGCACTGAGTTCATGCTCAATGCCATGCGAAGCCCAATCTTCGATGCGACCGCAGCCACAGACGCCATTGTGTGCCAAAGTGCCGCTCCACATGATGTTAGCTCGCGCCTGATAATCATCAGGGCGGGCAATAACCTTGGGGGCTTCCTCAATTATAGCCTGCAACACACCTTCGGCAACGCGATCGGTAATCTCCACATCATGACTGGGAGTGAAATAACGCTCAAATATGTGAGCCATCATGTCGACAATGCCGGCGGCAGTCTGATAGGCAGGCAGTGTAAACGTAAGCTCGGGGTTAAGACAGGCAAAACGCGGGCGCAAGGCGCTGTCGGTGCGCAGCGATATCTTATGCATGCCGTCGAGACGAGTTATCACCGAGTTTCCCGATCCCTCGCTTCCGGCAGCCGGGATAGTGAGCACCACACCCACAGGTAATGCGTCGGCTACAACAGCCTTGCCGCAGAAGAAATCCCAGAAGTCGCCGTCATATAGCGCTCCGGCAGCTATTGCCTTGGCTGTATCGATAACCGAGCCGCCACCCACAGCCAACAGTCCGTCGATCTTCTCACGACGCACGATTTCAATGCCTTCATAAACACGATCGTCGGTGGGATTGGGCTTTATGCCGGCAAAATCAACATAAGTGACAGCTGCTGCGTCAAGCGAGGATTTGACTCGATCGAGCAAGCCCGAGCGCACCACCGAACCCATGCCATAGACCAGCAGAACACGTGTGCAGCCCGATTGACGAGCCAATGCACCACACTTGTTTTCGGCTCCGCGACCAAACTCATATCGAGTCGGGGTATAGTAAGAGAAATTTTCCATATAGTTAAGAGATTCTTATAAAACGATTATTCAACTTAGTCAGTAACAACATTATACATCGGGAACGGCCGCAAGAGTCAGCACCGACACTTGCGACGGTGATGCGCCTGAGGCCAAAGTGTCGATGGCACTGCGCAATGTAGCACCCGTGGTGAGTACATCATCGACAAGCAATACATGCAGACCGCAGAGTTGCTCGGGTCGACGCACAGCGAAAGCCGAGCGCACATTGGCATTGCGACCGACGAGAGTAGTGCGTCGTGTCTGCGAAGCATGAGTGCGCAGAGCCACAAGATTATCGCCAACAGGCAAGCCGGTAGCCTGCGACACTCCGGCGGCAAGCATATCGGTCTGGTTGAAACCGCGCCGCAACTTCTTGAGCGGATGCATAGGCACTGGAAGCACAACATCAATGCCTCGGAAGAATCCGGTAGGCAGCAACGCCTCGGCAAATTCATTGCCAAGGACATGCATGATACGTGGCCGATGATGATATTTGGCATTGCGGATAAGGGCAGTATATGGAGTGCCACGATAGTAGCGAAACATAGCCGCAACACGCTGCACAGGCATAGAGCACACAAGGCGCCTGTGCATCAGAGTGTTGTCGCCGGCATCGGTGATGCGTGGCATATTGCGGCGGCATGAGGCACAGAACACTTGCTCGGAGCGGCCCAAGGTACGCCCACAGACCTCGCACACAGGCGGATAGACGACGTCGCCTAAAGCAGAGACAATGTCGGAAACGGCTGTGTATAAACGACTCAGAAAAGTCTGTGGCATAAGGGTGTGGACTTAATAAATCAATGCTTGCGACCGAAATCAGCAGGAATTTCGCCCCAGTTGTCGGTATCCCACTTGAGCAGCGGATTGCGGATGGGACCATTGGCCTTGAGCCAACGATCGGCACGAGCAAGCATATCCATTATCTGAGCATTGGATGCCGACGGTGTAATCTTAGAGTTGTGTGCGCCGCGGCGTATCCACGACAATGCCGTGCGAGAGTCGCTGTAAATGGGTGTGGAAAAATCCCCTGCACGCGCCAGCAACGCCGCGGCGTGGATAATGGCAAGATATTCGCCGATATTGTTGCTGCCCCCGGCAAGCGGGCCTACTTTGAAAATCTGCTCACCGGTTGACACACGCACTCCCCGATACTCCACCGGCCCAGGATTGCGTGAGCAGGCCGCATCGACCGCTATGGCATCCTTTCTTATCTCAGGAATAGAGTCGTAGTTGACCACCGCGGCAGCGCGCGCAGCCATGGCCCGGAACAAGCCCATATATTGCGAAGGATCACCACGATATGCCTCGGTGGCTTCCTCAAGAGTATCGAAACTCTTGAAACGGGCACCCTTATAATTTGCGGTCTGAAGCTGACACTCCTCCCAGCTGTCATATATGCCCGGCGAGAGTCCCTCCCAGACAACATAGAATTTCTTGCGTGTCGCCATCGTGGTTATGAAAATTGCAGGAAAAAGTTGATGTCGACATGTCGCATGCCCACAACCGAAGCTATACGCCGGTTGACGGGGCGCCCAAGGTATGCATACACAGCGTTGCGCAGCCCGGGCATGATCTTCAGCGCATTAGTCAGGCCGTCGCATGCCGCTATGTCGGCAAAAAGAGTAAGTAGCGTGTTACTCAAGGCCATGGCAGCTGTGCGTGGCACGGCATTGCCGGCATTGACATAGCACACCCGATTGCGGCCTACGCTGTCGTTGTCTCGCGGTGAGGCTGCAGCAAGGTCTACAGTAGGAAGCGACGGGAACGTCAGCTCGGCACCGTGGGTGAGATCAAACGTGATAACTCCTTTTTTCATACAAGCCACCATATCTGATCCAATGCTGCACGGCATGCCCGTCGGTGTGGCAAGCACGATATCGGCGCTGCGCAGCGCTCCTTCAAGCACATGCGGATGCATGGCCGAACCAACGACACCGGGGCCAAGTTCACGCATAGCATCACGCAGGCGATAGACATCGTTGTCAAACATTCTCACCATAGCGCCAAGGCCAATGGCCGAGCGAGCGGCGGCAATTGCTGCAATACCCGAGCCTATAACTGTGACCTCGCAAGGCACCACGCCGGCAACTCCGCCAATGAGAATGCCTTTGCCCATGGCCGGATCGGCCAAAAGCGAACTTGCTATCGCTATCGCAGCCCGCCCATCGATCTCGGCCAGAATATCGGCAAACGGCCGGTTGCCCCTGGCATCGGTGACAAGATCAAGAGCGATAGCCACCACCCCCTTGTCGAGCACTGCACGCAGAGCCATGGCATCTTGAGCGTCGGCATGCAACAGAGTGAACAACAGTGCCCCACGGCGCAGTTTGCGCGCATCAGCCGGTGACATAGGGGCAGGATGCAGCACGATGTCGCAGCGCAACGCCTCGTCGCGGCTCACAATCTGCGCGCCGGCACGTGTGTATTGCATATCGGTGTAGTTGATGCAAGCTGCGGCGCCGGTCTCAATCTTCACGGCATATCCGCGCTCTATCAGAAGAGCCGCACCTTCAGGGGTAAGCGGATAGCGACGCTCGGCCGGCGATACACTGGCCGGCACACCCACACTGACTGAACGCCGACCGGTGGCCGTGGCTGCCGGCTGGGGCATTGGGGTTGGTGATTCCATTGACAAGATATATTATATACAGTGGTGAGTTTATGGGTATTATTTAAGAAATCATGAACAGCTGTGATTTATTAGATCGAGGAAAAGCTCGACCGAGTCATCGATCTGGCGCCTGTCTTCAAGCATATCCGAGGCAAAGACAAACGACGCGCGCGAATAGTAGGGCATGCGCTCGCTGAGGGCTGTGGATATGTAGCACCGTATCTCGTCGTCGGACATCGTAGCCACCAACGGGCGCTTATGGCGAGCCTTGCAAAGCCGCTCATGTATGCGATTCTGCGAAGCCTGCAAAAAGACAGTGGTGCCCTTGCTGTTCATATACTCAATATTATCAAAAAAACAAGGAGTGCCACCACCACAGGCTACAATCACATTCTCGAAGTCGGCGACTTCATGCAACAGAGCCCTCTCGATACGGCGGAAGCCCTCCTCGCCATGCTGGGCAAAGAGGGCACTTATACTGCGGTGATAGCGGTTCTCTATATAGGCATCGAGGTCTATGAAGTCAAGCCCAGTGGCACGGGCCACTGCCCGGCCGAGCGTAGTCTTGCCACAACCCATGTAGCCTATGAGAAACAGCGGCCGACTACCAAAGTCTGACTGCTGCGGCACAATCACTTACCGGTTTTCTGGTCGCGCAACAGGTCGCGGATTTCTGCCAGGAGTTTCTCCTGTTCTGTGGGCTCGGGTGCGGGGGCAGGTGCGGGAGCCTCTTCCTCTTTCTTGCGACGCAAGCTCATCATAAACTTCAATGCCACAAAGATGCAGAAAGCTATGATGACAAAATCAACAATGTTCTGGATGAATGTGCCGTAGTTAAGAGTTACCGCCTCAGTAGACCCATCAGCAGCCGCTGGAGTAAGCACATATTTAAGTTCGGTGAAAGATGCACCACCGCTCACCTTGCTAATAAGCGGCATGATAACATCGTTGACCAACGACGACACGATCTTGCCGAAAGCACCGCCGATGATGACACCGACCGCCATATCCATCACGTTGCCCTTGACGGCAAATTCCTTGAACTCCTTGAAAAACTTTTTCATATCTATATATCGGATAAAAAATTAATGCAAAAATATAAGCAAACCGTTGCTCCACAAAAATAACAAAATTTTGGCGAGACGGTTTTTAAATAAATGTTAATATACGCTATTAGCGGGTCATTGAACGAAATAAAACCGATAATTACTGAAATTTTTATTTAAAGGAGAGTATTAACAAAAAATTTTGCTTAATTTTGTGCTTGAAAAAAACTATACATCATAACCCAATATTTTCATTATATTATTATGACTAAAATAGGTATTAATGGTTTTGGCCGTATCGGCCGTTTCGTATTCCGCGCTTCTACCAAGCGTGACGACATCGAAGTAGTTGCCATCAACGACCTCCTCCCCGTTGACTACATGGCTTACATGCTCAAGTATGACACCATGCACGGCCAGTTCGACGGCACTGTAGACTATGATCTCGAGAAGAGCGAGC
>CAZAME010000083.1:0-7362 GCA_964486445.1 uncultured Bacteroides sp.
CGCTTGAGATAGAGCTCGTCGGCTATGCGCAGATACAGAGGGATGTCGAGCGCATTGTGGTGCGTGATAAATGGGCGGGCAGATGCGCCACCGGGAATGCTCTGCAGGATGGGTGTCTCCACCTCCATATAACCGTCTTTATTGAAGAACTCGCGCATGGCATTATACACGCGGGTACGCTTTATAAAGATGTCCTTGACGCCCTCATTGACCACAAGGTCTACATAGCGGCGGCGATAACGCAATTCCGGATCCTCAAAACCATCATAAGTGACACCGTCTTTTACCTTCACCACAGGCAGAGGGCGCAGCGACTTACCGAGCACCACAAGCTCTGAGGCGTGAATAGAAATCTCACCGGTCTGTGTGCGGAATATATGACCGCGGACACCGATAAAGTCGCCTATATCAAGCAACTTCTTGAATACAGTGTTATATAGCTCCTTGTCCTCACCTGGGCAAATCTCATCGCGCGACACATAGACCTGGATGCGGCCGGTTGAGTCTTTTAACTCAAAAAACGATGCCTTGCCCATGATGCGGCGGCTCATGATGCGGCCGGCCACCGACACTTCACGCACGGGGGCGTCGTCGGCAAAAGTGCTCTTGATTTCATCGGCATGACCGGTGACTACATATTCGGCTGCAGGATAAGGATCTATCCCTGCGCGGCGCATAGCGTCGAGCGAGTTGCGGCGCACTATTTCCTGTTCTGAGAGTTCTAATGGATTCATATTCTTCTATAGAGTCTGTTTTTATTGTCTTGATTACATTTTACACACCTGCGTGCAGGTCCACAACCCCACGCAATGGCGCATAGTCGTGCAAAGTTAGCAAAATTATATCGTACACTGAAAAAATGAGAGATTAATTACTTGCGGTTTCAAAAAAAAGACGTAACTTTGCACTCGGGTAAGTCCTACACGGCATGCTCCCCGGGAATTCCGCCAGGTCTTGATCGAAGCAACGGTACTGGGTTGAGCGGCGCGATGTAGTAAGCTTGCCCTTTTTTGTATCCTTATATGAACGGCTCCGATAATCTTCATCGCCATGCGGCGCCTTTCGTGTGGTCTGTTTTCGCGGTCTGCGCAATACTTCTTGTCGCCGCATTCTCCGCAATGCGCTACTCGGGCGACGACTTCAGCTATCTGATGCACTTCGGCTATGCCGATGGCGCGCCGGGCCACTTTGCCGGCATATCCGGCTTCCCAAAATTCATAATAAGTCACTGGCTTGATCAAAATGGCCGTATAGCCAATTATCTGGCCGCCGTGATGTTGCGCACACTCCCCGAAAGCATCAACATGCTGCTCAACGGCGTTGCCGTCACCGTCATGATGTGGCTGGTGCTTCAATGGGCAGGTATTGGTCGACGTCGATTCGGAGCCGCAGCAGCCTTACTGCTGATAGCCCTGATGGTTTTCGCCCTGCCATGGTGGGATTCTATGCAGGTATTTGACTGCTCGGTCAACTATGTGTGGAGCACGGTGGCGATACTGCTCTTCCTCAAACTGCTGCGCGACCCTATACCCCGCTACACTCCACTGCTATGCGTCTTCGCATTTGTCGCAGGCGCTATGCACGAGGCTGCCTCGCTGCCCCTTGCCGCGGGCTTCGTGACAACCGCCTTAGCCGGATACCGCAAGTATATCGCCATGCCCCGCCGTCGACTGCTTCTGTGGTTCGCAGCCGGCGTCGCCTGGTGTGTAATGTCTCCGGGTATTTTACTGCGAGCAACAGCTACAACCACACCCGATGACACTCCCTTGATGCTTATCATCAAATCATGCCCTGTCATTTTACTCACGCTTGTTGCTATTGCCGGCGCGGCCCTGAGCCGACGTGGCCGTAGAGCCATCAGCCACCTCATGCATGGCTTGTGGCCCGTGTTTGTGATCGCCGCAGCATCTTCAATAGCCATTTGCGCAGTTGGCGGCATAGTTGGCCGCAGCGGATGGTTCGGCGAAATATACGCCCTCATAGCCCTGTGGCAACTCGGTGGCGCCATGCATCTGCGCATACCGCGTTTAGCAGGAGCCGTAGCAGCCATTGTGCTGTCATGCGCATTGACTGTGCACTGCGCCACTTTTGCCGCGTGGCAATGGCGTATGGCGAGCCGGGCCGATGAGATGAGAGCACTCTACATCGCTTCACCCGACGGTGTTATATATATGCCAGATGTCGTATACGAAGACTGCGCACCCCAATGGCTCCTCGGCAAACTGCGTGGTGTACCCGACGCCGATGACGCATATCAGATCGACCGTTTCGAGTCTTTCTACAGCCATGACCGTAAGCCTCTTATCATTGTTCCCGACTCCAAAGCAGATGTCGAAGCAGCTCTGACCCACCTACCCGCTACTCTTAATAGCGGATCAATACTCACTGAGCACCTCCCGCAAGGCTGGAGCAGCACACAACATTGCAACGATCGCGAGAAAAGCCGGATTATTGTAGTCACATCACCCTGCGGCCGTGAATACATCGCCACACAACTCACAATTGCCGGCCGGCAGCTTTTACTGCTCACCGCACGCATCATTGATCCCGGAGACCGATGAGAGCCTATTTTATAAATCTTATACGACTTATAACCGTATATGACTTATTTTTGCTACCTTTGCACGGTATTTAATCAAAACTAACTCTGCTTGTCAATGACGACCCTCGAGGAAATCCAACAAACAATCGCCGGCGAACTAAAAGCTCTCAACGAGCAGATGCGCCTGCAGCTTGGATCGTCGTGTCCGATGATAAACACCATTGTCGAGAATTATCTCAAAACCCACGGCAAGCAGATCAGGCCCATCATTGTGATGCTGGCTGCTAAAATGTCGGCCCAGGTCAACGATCGCGTCATTTCAGGAGCATCAGCTGTAGAATTGCTGCACAACTCATCGCTCATTCACGACGACGTTGTCGACGAGTCTAAGATGCGCCGAGGCAAAGCCACAATCAACAGTGTGTGGGACAACCATATAGCCGTACTCGTCGGCGACTACTTCGTATCCGTCGCCTTGCAGCAGGCAATATCCACCGGCGATCTCCGCGTGATCGAGACCATCAGCAATCTCGGCAAACTTCTCTCTCAGGGCGAACTCGACCAGATATACAATGCGCGCTACCACACAATAACCGAGCAGGCATACTTCGACATCATCGACCGCAAGACTGCATCACTCTTTGTTGCGTGCGCACGCATCGGATGCTACTGCGTTGACGCCGACGACAGCACCCTCGAGCGCCTCGCCGAGTTCACTCGCCTGCTGGGTGAATGTTTCCAGATCAAAGACGACATCTTCGACTATCTTGCCTCCGACACCCAGATAGGTAAGCCCGTCGGCAACGACCTGCGTGAAGGCAAGATAACCCTGCCTCTGCTCCACGCACTCACACACTCTGCGCTCCCCGAGCGCGAAGCTATGGTAGAGTTGTCGCGCAACGAGGAACTCAGCGACACCGACATCCGCCGGCTCATCGACTTTGCCATTGCCTCGGGCGGCATCGATTATGCCGAAGCCGTCATGCAGAATCTGCGCGACCGAGGCGCCGAAATCATGGAGACCTTCCCTGCATCCGACGTATCACGCGCCTTCATGTCGATTTTCGACTATATCATTCATCGCGAGAAATAAACACTCACGCCTCTCTTCATGATCACTCCGCCCGCCAACTATACACCACCGTTGCTGCCTGAGACCATCGAGGTAGCCTTCGGCATTATAAAGGCAACCGGCAACCGGCTGCTTGAGTCGGCCCGCTTGCGCAGGCTCACACCTCCGGCACTACTACCGCCCTCCGGCGACAGCTCCGAAACAGTCATCGACATTGCGGCGCTTGACCTGAAGATGGCGCTTCCCGGCAGCCTCCATCAGTGGAAACTCAACCGCATAGCCCAATATGGCCTTGGTGCTGGCCACGGTGTATACACATATATTATAAAAGTAGACCCTATCAACAGCATTTGGCCGGTGAGCGATTACTGGGAGTGCATGCGCCCGCTTGACTCTGAAGACTGCACCGCTGCCACACTCACCAAAGCTGTCGGCATCTGTTTCGGCCGCATGCGCAAGATAGCCCAAGCCATCAGCTCATCATTCCCGCACCTTGGCACTGCCCTGCCATCAACCATGCCGGTGATAGAGCACCCTGCACCCGCCGATCTGCCCCACATCGTGCGCGAGCGCGATGTAGTTGCCATCGTCAGAAAAGACACCATGCAGGCTGATATTTATATCTGGAACGACATCGCAGGCACCCCTCTCCACATAGCAAACTTTGCGATATCAGACCGCGCCCTCAGCTGGTGGCTGAGCCCGTCAGCGCTCGCCGTGCGACTGCTCAGACTGCACAGCGTGGCCGAAATTTTCCCTCTGTAATAAAGTTATTGCAGCGTCAGAGCTTGCGCATTATGGTGAGACCGTCGCGCATGGGCAATATCACCTTCTCCACCGACTTGTCCGCCGCAACCATGTCATTAAAATCAAGAATCCCCCTTGTCTGCGCATCGTGGCACTCCTCGGGCCGGGTAACTTTGCCATCCCAGAGCGTATTGTCAGCAAGTATATAGCCGCCGGGGCGCACCATCGGCAGCACCATGCGGTAGTAGTCGGCGTAAAGTCGTTTGTTGGCGTCGATTAGCACCATATCCCAGTCCGATACACCGAGCGACGGAACCACCTCAAGCGCGTCTCCTATAACCAGATGCACCCTATCGCTCATGCCCGCCGCCTCTATGTTGCCGCGTATAAGATCTTCCATCTCATCATCAATTTCCACTGTCCATATTTCCCCGCCGGCCGGCAGCCCCTCGGCTATCGACAGAGCCGAGTAGCCGGTAAACGTGCCGAGCTCAAGCACACGGCGCGGTGCTATCATCTCAGTAAGCATCTTAAGCACACGGCCCTGCAGATGCCCCGAACACATGCGGGGATATAGCTGATAAATATGAGTGTCGCGGTAAATACGACGCAGATGCGGCGGTTCGGCGTCGATGTGAGCACTGATGTATTCTTCTATCGGGTCAGCAATCATTTGGCGTGATGGTTGAATTTCAATGCAAAGCTACAAACTTTTTACCGCCTCAGCGCCCTATATCAGCAGGAAAATATTATCTTTGCAATTGTTTTGCCGCCAAAACACAAAAAAACAGACCACGACACAACGTATATGCGAATAGATATCCTCACCGTGCTCCCGGAGATGCTCGAGTCGCCTCTTAACTGCTCGATCATCAAGCGCGCCCGCGACAAAGGGCTCGTAGAGATATGCGTGCACAATCTGCGTGACTACACCACCAACAAGCATCGCAAGGTCGACGACTACCCCTTCGGCGGCGAAGCCGGCATGGTGATGCAGATTGAGCCGGTGGATCGTTGCATTGCCGCTCTTAAAGCCCAGCGCGACTACGACGAAGTTATCTTCACTTCGCCCGATGGCGAAGTATTCAACCAGCAGATGGCCAACTCTATGTCTATGCTCGACAACTTCATAATTCTCTGCGGTCACTACAAAGGCATCGACTATCGCATACGCGAGCATCTGGTAACTCGCGAAATATCCATCGGCGACTATGTGCTCACCGGTGGCGAGTTACCCGCCCTCGCCATCACCGACGCCGTGGTGCGCCTCATCCCCGGCGCCATTGGCGACGAGCAGAGCGCCCTCACCGACTCTTTTCAAGACAATCTGCTGGCACCGCCAATTTATACCCGACCGGCCGAATACAAAGGCTGGCTCGTGCCTGAGATTCTCCTGTCAGGGCACCAGGCAAAAATCGATGCATGGCGTCATGAGCAATCGATCGAGCGCACCCGGCGGCTTCGCCCCGATTTGCTCGACTAAGCTCCTTAAATCCACATCCAACTCTCTCATCACTCCTCTTCTTAAACGACATTTCCATGATTCCCAAGATAATCCATTTCTGCTGGCTCAGCAACGACCCCTATCCCGACAAAATCAAGCGGTGTATAGACTCTTGGTCGCGCGTACTCCCCGACTACGAGATATGGCTCTGGGATTTAAATCGGCTCGGAGATGCTGCCAATGGGTGGGTTCGCGAAGCCTTCAGCGCCCGCAAATATGCCTTTGCTGCCGACTTCGTGCGCGCCTACGCTCTATATAACTACGGAGGCATATACCTCGACAGCGATGTTGAGGTTCTCAAGCCCTTTGACTCGCTCCTCGACTTCCCCTATTTCTTCTGCCGAGAGTCGGGCGGATGGGTTGTCGAAGCCGCTTGCATGGGCGCCGAGAAGGGCCTTCCTCTATTCAAGCTTCTCCTTGACTACTATGCCGACCGCCACTTCATTGCGCCCGACGGCTCTCTCGACATGAAACCCATGCCGACTATCATGCACCACATCATCCACAACCGCTATGATGTGCACCTCATCGAATCACCGGCTGAATTCAACCGCGAGCCGCGAGCTCTCAGCGTCTTGCCCAGCGACTATTTCTCGCCCATCGACACTTGCACAATGGCCGTCGGCATCACCGACCGCACTATCGCCGTGCACCACTTTGCCGGCACATGGTGCTCTCCATCTATGCGCCTGCGCAAACGCATGCAGCGGTTGTTGGGCGTGCGCATCACCAAAGCTATCATACGCGCCAAGAGAGTTCTCTCTCCCCAGGCCTGCGAATCTCAATTAAAATAAACGTAACCCCAAGGCCCTCTAACTCATGGCTACCACACTTCCTATCATCCAGAACGACCCATGGCTCGAGCCTTACGCTGAGGCTATTGAAGGTCGCCACCAAGACGTCATCAACAAAGAAGCCGAACTGCTGGCTGAAGCCGGCGACCTCGACACCTTTGCCAACGCCCACAACTACTTTGGCATGCACCGCAACGCCGACGGCACATGGGTATTCCGCGAATGGGCGCCCAATGCCACCGGCATAACTCTCGTCGGCGACTTCTCCGGCTGGAAGGAAGAAATGAAATACCGCCTTAACCGTCTCGACAACGGCGTGTGGGAAATAAAGCTCCCCGCCGACGCCCTGCGCCACGGACAACTCTACAAAATGATGGTGCACTGGCCCGGAGGCAACGGCGAGCGCATCCCGGCCTACGCAACACGCGTGGTGCAGGACCACGACACTCATCTGTTTTCAGCTCAGATTTGGTGTCCCGCGACTGCTTATCAGTGGCAGGTCAAGAAGTTTGTGCCCGACACAAAACCGCTGCTCATATATGAGTGCCACATAGGCATGGCCCAGGAATATGAAGGCGTTGGCTCCTACGCCGAGTTCCGCGACAAAGTGCTCCCGCGTATAGCTGCCGATGGTTACAACGCCATTCAGATCATGGCCATCCAGGAGCACCCTTATTACGGATCTTTCGGATACCATGTGTCG
>CAZAME010000084.1:0-7150 GCA_964486445.1 uncultured Bacteroides sp.
TTGCGCTATTGCGGTGCAAAATTAGAAAGTTTTTTTTAATCCCGCAAATTTTTTCAAAAAATAAGCCCGCTTTAATCTTTTTTTATCAGCTTTTTTTGACGAGAATGGTGGGTAATAGGTAATTTTGGGCACGAAAACCATGATCGTTACTTGTTTTGTACCAAACTTTGCACATATTATGTTTGCGCACTGTCAGCTACGACGATACTTCGGCCATACTTGATGCCTATAGTCGCGAGCTGGGGCGGGTGGCGTTTAAAGTGCCTTCTGCTGCATCGCGCGAGGGGCGACGCCGGAGGGCCCTGACTATGCCTTTGGGGCTGGTGGAGTGCATGGCTGATGTCCGCCCGGGCCGCGACATCCTATCTATGCGCGACGTGCGGCCTATGGCTGTGATGTCGCCGGCAGCTACGGGCGATGCCGTGAAGATGGCGTTAGCTGCGTTTATGGCCGAAGCCCTGGGCGTTCTGCTGCGTGAGCGCACTCCCGATGAGCATCTGTTTGATTTTGTCGCTTCGATGTCAGCTGAACTCGCCGCTGCAGGGCGGGGTGTCGCCAATTTCCATCTGATGTTTCTATACAGGCTCAGCCGTTTTCTCGGTGTTGAACCCGATGTGGCTACGTATGCTCCGGGTAGAATCTTTGATATTCGCGAAGGCATCTTCCGGCCGATAGCTCCAATGCATGCCGATTGTCTGACACCGCAGGAGGGCAGGGTGGTGGTGATGTTGTCGCGCATGCGCACGGATAACCTACACCGATGGCGTCTGAACCGCAACAGCCGCAATGATATTCTTGATCATATCCTTGCTTATTATACCCGGCATCTTGGCATACGCACTGATGCTATGACGTCGCCCGCCGTTTTACGCGCTCTGTTTTGATATTTGCCGATGAGTGATTAAATTTGTAGTCTCAAACAAATAACTAACCGTTCACGACAACAACACTGCTGAGCTATGGAAACCGTAAAGAGTCTTTTCGGCTGGGGGCGCCGATATTTTTCGCTGACACTGGTGATAGTGGTGGCATATTTGTTGTTCCTATTCGTCTTTAACGACAACTCCATGGCTCGCTCGATTGAACTTGACCGCAGTATCGATAGTCTGCGCCGTGAAATACGAGCTTCTGAAGATTCGCTGAATTACTACCGTAACCTAAACCGCCGCCTTTCTACTGAGCCCGAAGAGATGGAGCGCGTGGCCCGGGAGCAATATAATATGAATCGGGCGGGAGAAGATGTCTACGTCTTCACCTCAGGAGCCGAGTGAATGTATATTCAAATAGCTTATTTATAATGAAAAAAGAAAACGCAAATGTGTCGAAGCTGCGCGTTCAGGCTGCCGGATGGCTTGTGTCGCTCGGTCTGCTCGCTGTAGCCGCCGGCATAGTACTGCCGCTGTTGCTCACTCTCTACTCGCCTGTCTATCCTTGGGTGTATGCCTCGGGCGCAGTAGTGTCGCTTGTGGGGCGACTTATGATGCCGTTGCCAGCAGGTTCGTTGAAACTGCGGCGTCTGTGTCGCATGGAGGTGTGGAGCTCTATGTTCTTCTGTGCGGCTGCGGTGTTTATGTTTCTGCGCACTGCTCCGCGCGACTGGATTGCGTTGACTCTCGCCGGCGGTGTGCTCATGCTGTATTGCTCTGTGCGCATTCCTCGGGAAATGCGTAAGTCTGCCGAACTCAAAAATAGTTAAATATTAAGTAAAAGTGCGTGAGCTGGTGCGGTAATCCATAAGATTTCGTAATTTTGCGAGCAATTATGGGATATAATTTCACCATAGACCAAGGCAACACCGCTGCTAAAGTGGTGGTGTGGGACAATGACAGGATTGTAGATGTTGCTTGTTGCCGTCATTTGTCGGCATCGGACATCGACGAACTCGCCGCACGGTTTACCCCGTCGGCTGCGATATATTGCACCGTAGTGCGTGGCGGCGACGACATAATTGAAGCCCTCCACCGTGTCTGCGGATGTGTGTGTCGCATGCAAGCCGACATGCCCCTGCCGGTGAAGCTTGCCTATCGCACTCCGGCTACCCTCGGCCTTGACCGGGTTGCCGCAGTGGCCGGCGCTCAGGTACTCGCTCCCGATAAATGGGTGCTTGTTGTCGATGTCGGCACGGCTATAACCTACGACGTGCTCTCTCCCGAGGGCGTGTTTGTTGGTGGCAACATTGCCCCGGGCATATTTATGCGTCTTGAGGCTCTGCACCACTTTACGGCCAGACTGCCGCTGGTAGAGACCGACGGAGATTGCCCCCAGTGGGGTTATGACACCGAGACGGCTTTGCGCTCAGGAGCTATCCGCGGTGTTCTCGGCGAACTCGAGTATTACCGCAGTTGTCTGCCCGCCGATGCAGCCGTGGTGCTTACTGGAGGAGCAGCCGATTTGCTTGCCCCGTATGTGAAATTTCCCGTAATAATAGACCATCATCTTGTCCCCAAAGGACTTAACAGCATATTACGCTATAATGAAAACCTTTAAGACCAATCTGCTGCGTGCGCTTGCCGCAGTGATGGCACTTCTGGCGATATCCGCCAATGCGCAAGACGTGCGCTCGCCATACTCGCGTTTCGGCTACGGCCTGCTCAACGATAATGCCACCTCGGCCCAATCGGCAATGGGTGGTGTGGGATATGCCATGAATTCAGGCAGGCAAATCAATGTCATGAACCCCGCTTCTTATGCTAACTGCGACTCGCTGACTTTTCTTTTCGACATGGGTGTCGACTACTCGCGTCTTTGGAGCCACGAGGGCAAGGAATATGGCTCGAGCACTTCGGGTGGTCTGCAATACATCACCATGCAGGTGCCCCTCACTAAATATATCGGAGCCAGTCTGGGCCTGTTGCCATATTCGTCGGTAGGCTACTCTTTTGGCGGCACTATTGACAACGGCGCGGATGCCCGCGAGGGATCCGGTGGCCTTAATCAGCTGTATATAGGCGTTGCCGGCAAGATCTATCGCGGTCTGTCGGTCGGTGCAAATATTTCATATCTGTGGGGCGATGTCACAAACTCGGCCTACGCCTACACGCAGACCGGGTCAACCAGCCTCTTCCGCCACGAGATAAGCGTGCGCGACTGGCATCTTGATCTTGGTGTGCAGTATACCTTCGAACTGTCGAAGCGCAACGAACTGTCGGTCGGCGCAAAATATAGCCCGGCCAAGGATCTGCGGGGCACAAGCTATGGTATCATCTATGATGTCACTCAGGACTCAAAACCCGACACCACCGATCGTGCCGGTCTTAAAGGCAATTATTCTTTACCCGCAACATACGGTGTCGGCGTGAGCTATCGCTGGAACAAACGTCTGCTTGCTGAAATTGACTTTACCTATCAAAATTGGAAAAGTGCCAAATTTCATGCTATTGACGGATGGGATCGCACACAGTTTGACAACCGCTGGAAGGTGGCCGTGGGTGCCGAGTATCAGCCCAATCCTCGTGGCGGATATCTGAGCCGCATCACATATCGCCTCGGTGGATATTATAATCATGATTATGTGATGGTCAAGGGCAACAATCTTGTTGACTACGGCGTGAGCTGCGGCTTCGGTTTCCCGGTGCCCGGATTCAAGACAATCATCAACCTTGGCTTTGAATATCGCCATCGTCAGGCCAATCCTACACCGCTCATCAAGGAACAATACTTTAATATCACCTTGGGTGTGAATTTCAACGAGCTGTGGTTCTGGCGCAACAAACTGCGCTGATGCAGGCTCTTCCATTGAGAGTATATGCGTAAGACCAAGATTCCACATCTGAGAGCGTTGCCTGTGTTGGCTGCTACTCTGCTGTCGACCATGGTGGCCGGTGTGTCGCTGTCGTCGTGTGGCGAGAGCGAGCGAACATACGTCGACAATCTCCATGATCCGGAACTTGTGCCAACTATGCGCACCGACTCTGTGCGAAGCCTCATCAGTGACTCCGGCTATACGCGCTATGAGATCACTGCTCCGCTGTGGCTTATGTATGACGAAGCGCGTGAACCCCACTGGCGTTTCCCCGACGGACTGCACGTGCAGCAATATGACGACTACTTCCGCCCCTCGGCCACTATTGATTGCGACTCGGCCATATACTTCAGCGCACGACGTCTGTGGCGCCTTGACGGCGATGTGGTGATGGTCAATACCATGCGCGACACCTTCCTCACCCAGCAACTTTATTGGGACCAGAACGCACAGTCTGTTTATTCCGACTCATTTATACACATAGTGCGCCAGGATCGTATTATCGAAGGCTATGGCTTTCAAAGCAATGAGCAGATGACACGTTTCACTGTTGACAGTATTCAGGCCATCATCCCCATGCGCGATATACGCAAGGACAAAGAAGCGCCTGCGCCACAGCCGACTGATGTGCAGCCCACTCAGGAGCAGAATGTGAATATGGACAGCCTCGATGCCCGACGCAGGCGTGGTGCGCCTGTGCGTGCATCGCAACGCCGCCCCGAGTTACCACCTGTAGCAACGCAACCTTGAGCTCCCGGCGATTGTTATGAAAATCATCCCCCACCATTCAGCAGAGATATAGAATGAACGAGAGTCTTACCTGGATAATAATAGCAGTCGTGTCGCTGATGTTTTCGGCGCTCTTTTCTGGCACTGAGATTGCCTTTGTTACATCTGACAGGGTGCGCACGGAGATCGACAACAAACGCGGCGGTGTAATATCGGGCATCGTCAACCGCTTTTATTCCCACTCTGAATTTTTTATCTCCACTATACTCGTCGGCAACAACATAATGCTGGTTGTCTATGGCATGGGGGCCGCCGCGCTCATCGAGCCATGGCTCGCAAACACATGCGGCATATCAAATGATTTCTTAATACTCCTGTGCCAGACGCTCATATCAACGGCTGTCATACTGCTCACAGGTGAATTTATTCCTAAGACCGTTTTTCGCATTAACCCTAACAACTCACTGCGGTTGGTGGCGCTTCCGGTTTATCTGTTTTATATCGTGCTCTATCCTATATCCATGTTCACTGCGTGGCTGTCAAAAATGATTATGCGTCTTGTTGGAGTCAAGGGAGAGAACACGCGTCTGCAACTATTGTCGGTCACTGACCTCAATGACTATCTTGAGGAGACAATTGACAATCTTGAAGAGCGGCAGAAAACCGTGGAGAATGAAGTGAAGATATTCCAGAACGCTCTCGATTTCTCGCATACTCATCTGCGCGACTGTATGCTGCCCCGCAACGAGATTGTGGCTGTTGACTACGACACCACACGAGCCGAGTTGTCGTCGCTTTTCACATCGTCGGGCCGGTCAAAGATTATAGTGTATCGCGAAGACATAGATGCCATCGAGGGCTACATACATGTGAGTGAGCTTTTTGACCCCAACGCCGATTGGCACGACCACATAAAGCCTGTGCTATATGCTCCGGAGACCTTGCTGGCTAACAAGATGATGCGCCGTCTGCTTCAGGAGAAGCGCTCGATAGCTATTGTGGTCGATGAATTCGGCGGCACCGCTGGTATGGTTACTCTCGAAGACCTTGTTGAAGAGATATTCGGAGACATTGAAGATGAGCATGACAAGGGCGGCCTGACGCTGCGCGCTGTCGCTCCGGATGTCTATGAGATATCGGGCCGATATGAAGTCCCCGAGCTAAACGACAAATTGCACCTCGACATACCCGAAGACGAGCAGTATCAGACACTCGCCGGTTATATACTCTTCTCCACCGGCACCATTCCCTCACAGGGCGATATTGTGGAGCTTGGCAATCTGCAGATGGAGATTATAAAGAAGTCGGCCTCGCGTCTTGAGCTGATACGTCTTACAAAGATACCTGCAAATACATAAAAACTATAGCCATGGATATCATAAACTTTGCCGACACAAACTCGCTCGTGTCGGTTTACCTCAAAGAAATGCGCGACATCAACGTGCAGACCGATAGCATGCGTTTCCGTGAGAATCTCGTGCGAATCGGTGAAATTATGGCATACGAAATTTCCAAGACCTTGCCATATAAGCCTGTTACAGTACAGACCCCTCTTGCTCAGGCCGCATGCGTGGATATTGACACCGATGTGGTGCTTGCTACCATCTTCCGGGCTGGCCTGCCATTTCATCAGGGTTTCCTGCAGTTTTTCGACAAGGCTCAGAATGCCTTTGTGTCGGCCTACCGCAAGTATAAGGAGAAGGAAAACTTCGACGTCTGCATAGAGTATCTGGCTTCGCCTCGACTTGATGGGAAGACGCTCATTCTTGTCGATCCGATGCTTGCAACCGGAGCGTCAATGGAACTCAGTTACCGCGCGCTGCTCACCAAGGGTGAGCCTGCACATGTGCATGTCGCTTCAGTAATCGCGTCGCGCAAGGCTGTGGAATATGTGAAAAGCACCTTCCCGGCTGACCGCACCACGGTGTGGATTGCCGGTATCGACGACGAGATTAACTCTCACTCATACATTGTGCCGGGTCTCGGCGATGCCGGAGACCTCGCCTACGGAGTTAAGGAATAAGGCATACCGCGCGGCCGTGGTTGTCAGGCATCATAAACCGTTGGGTCGGCGATGCCGGCGTCGGCAAGTGCTTTGCGACGCTCAAGGCATGTGGCGCATCGGCCGCAGTGGTGTTCGCCTCCTTTGTAGCATGAGTAGGTGAGCGAATAGTCTATACCCATCGCTGCGCCGCGCTCTGCTATTTGCGATTTTGTGAGGTGTGTATAAGGGGCCACAAGACTCACACCGGCAAAGGTGCCGGCAGAAATGGCTTTGTCCATAGCTTCGACAAAGTCGGGGCGGCAGTCGGCATATATCACATGATCGCCTGCGTGGTTGGCGAGCATTACGGTGTCGAGTCCGCGGCTTTCTGCCAAGCCAGCTGCTACAGACAGCATTATGCCGTTGCGAAAAGGTACGACGGTAGAGTGAATGTTGCTCTCGTCGTAGTCTCCGTCGGGTATGGCGTCGGCACCACTGAGCAGCGACGACTCAAAGTATTTGGACATAAATCCCAGCTCGATGACGGTGAGAGGTATGCCAAGACGCTCACAGTTGGCACGGGCACAAGCAATCTCCCGCGCATTGTGGTTTGATCCGTAGTCAAAGCTTACGGCCGCAGCTATTCTATCGGCATATTGGTGAAGCATTGTCACGGAGTCCATGCCGCCGGAGAG
>CAZAME010000085.1:0-7117 GCA_964486445.1 uncultured Bacteroides sp.
GCTTCAGCACCACCGGTGACGATGGCATCGGCTTTACCGAGACGAATGAGGTTGAAAGCGTCGATGATGGCGTTGTTTGATGAAGCGCAAGCTGAAACAAGACCGTAGTTGGGGCCGTGGAAGCCGTATTCCATCGACACATGACCTGATGCAATGTCGGCAATCATCTTGGGAATGAAGAAGGGATTGTATTTTGGTCCGTCTTCTTTGTGGGTAGCATAGTATCCGGCTTCTTCCTCAAAGGTGTGGAGGCCGCCGATACCGGCTGCTATGATGACGCCTACTCGGTCTTTGTCGACTTTGTCGCTGGTCTCAAGTTCAGCATCTGCGACTGCCTGGCGAGCTGCCACAAGAGCATACTGCGCATAGAGGTCGAGCTGACGCACTTTCTTGCGGTCGAAGTGATCGGCGCCGTTGAAGTCCTTGACTTCACAGGCAAACTGAGTCTTGAATTTAGATGCGTCGAAGTGAGTGATGGGGGCGGCGCCGCTCACGCCTTTAAGGGCGTTGTCCCATGTGGTGGCAACATCGTTGCCGATGGGGGTAACTGCACCGAGGCCGGTGACTACTACTCTTTTTAATTCCATTAAATACTAATGAATTAGATTGCTGATTGGGTAGGAGAGAAAAGGGGTGGAGAGAGGAGTGTGGGGTTTTAAAGGCGTTATTTACTTAGCAGCCTCGATGTATGCGATAGCGTCGCCTACGGTCTGGATGCCTTCAGCCTTGTCGTCGGGAATCTGGATGCCGAATTCCTTCTCAAACTCCATGATCAGCTCAACGGTGTCGAGGCTGTCTGCGCCGAGGTCAGTGGTGAAAGATGCGGTTTCGGTTACCTGCTTTTCGTCTACGCCGAGTTTGTCAACGATGATTGCTACTACGCGATTTGCGATTTCAGACATAATGCTAAATTTTTATGATTAATAATTTCGGAATTTTCGCGGTGCAAAGTAAACGATTTTTTTTGACATTTTAAAGTTTTTGCCCGCTATATTATGCACCGCAGTGCTTTTTTTGTCCTTTTAAGTGTCTATATCCCAGCTTTAAGCTGTGGCATTTGTGTTACAGCTTTATCGAAGCCAGAGCTGTGGGTTGAGTTTTTCGCGCCCTTTTCGCACCTCGAAGTGCAGGATGGCGTGTCCTCCGTCGGATGGGTCGGCGTAGATGCGACCTAAGGTCTGGCCGCGTTTTATGTTGTCGCCCTTGGCAACCTGCACGTTGTCGAGATTGCCGTAGACCGTGAGGTAATCGCCATGGCGCACGACGACCACGGTGCGGTATCCCGATGGTTTGAAGATGACGCTGACAACACCGTCGTGCACGGCCCGGGCCGATGCGCCGGCGGCTACAGCCATGTCTATGCCGGAGTTCTCCACAAGCACATCAGGCAGACTCGGGTGATGTGTAACGCCGAATGGCTTAACGATTGTGTGGCTGCCGTCGACAGGCCATGGCAAGCGACCACGATTCTCGGCAAACACAGCCGACAATCGCTGGTCGGGGCGATCGATCGATGTTTTGGGAGCAGGGGGCGGTGTCACCGGTTGCACGGTGGCCGGTTGCTGCTGCGCGGCGGGCTGCTTGTCTTTTTTAGAACTTTTTTTGTTCTTGCCGTTTTTCTTGTCTTGATTCTGTTGGGCAAGACGGCGTTGCTCGGCCTCTTTGCGTTGCTGCTCGGCCTGGCGCGCACGCTCTTCGGCTTCCTTACGCTCTTGTTCGCGGCGTGCTTGCTCGAGTTCTTCGGCAATTAGGCGGTCGAGCTCTTCGTCGAGGCGACGCATCTGTTGCTGCTGTTCCTTGAGGTAAGCGTTTAGAGATTTTTTGTCGGCCTGTAGCTGGTCGACTATTACTTTGGTGGCAGACTGCTGCGACAACAGCATGTCTTTGGCCTCGTTGAGGCGCCCAAGAGCGGCTGCCCGCGATGCTTTGAGGCTCTCGAGCCGCTCCTTTTTTGTCTGTAGGGTGTCGATAGATGCGCGAAGCACGACGGCTTTGTTGCCGAGCCAGCGCGAGAATGTCTGTAGATAGCGATATCGGCTGAGGCTCTGTGTGAAACTGCCTGCAGAGAAGATAAACGCCAGGTCGTCGGCTCCGCGCCGGCGCTTGCGGGCGGTGCGCAGGGCGTTGGCGTAGGAGCGCCGGATAATGTCGGCGTCGCGCTCAAGTGCTGTTATTGAGTCGGACGTGCGAGCGATCTCCTGCTGAGTGCGCAGCAGCGAGTCGTTCATGGCAGCAATGAGTTGTTTCTGTTTCTCTACATCGGCGTTGAGCGCGTTGAGCTTATTGAGATTGCTGCGGGTTTTGATCTTGTTTTCGCGCAACTGTTCCTGGGTGAGACGTATCTGTTTTTCGGTTCGCTGCTTGTCGCGGCGCACTCCCTGTTGATTGCGTTTGGGTTTAGCAGCATCGGCACACAGTGCTCCGGTCACGGCTATTATTGCCGCGGCAATGATATATGTCAGTATCTTGTGGCGTGTTTTATGCACTGTGCGGATGGTCTTACTAAATTGATTTTGTGCGCTGAAGATTTATTTGATATTAAGCATCTTCAATAGCTCTTTTGCCTCAACGCGGGTGTAGCCTTTGGGGCGTTTGAAACTGATGGCAGATGCGCTGTTATCCCATTTGGCGTCTTTGACGGTCCACGACACGCGCGCAGAGGCAGTGGTGTCATTGGCATTCAGACGCAGGGTGACGTCGGAGGCTATGGATCCGTGGGCAGAGGGCACGGGGAGCCCGTAGAAACACACCATCTGGTTATCGCCGTTCTGGGCGGCAAATGACACGGGCGAGGGCTGCCCGTCGGGGCCTGTCTCGGTGATGAAAATGCTGCGCACCGGAGCAACGTTGCGAGGCTCTATCACGCAGACACGCCGCTCTTCGACCTGCTGATCAGTGGCGGTGAACCGGTCGGTGGTTGTTTCGGAGATAGTGTGGCCGCCGAGTTCGAATACCCGCCCGAGCAGCATGTCTTGAAAATTAGACAGGTTTACGCCATAATTCTCAGATAAAGCCGACAAGCCTTCGGCCAGATACATTTTGTGAACTTTATCGGCCGCAAAAACCGAGTCGGTGTCGGCATAGAGATATGCCACCTCGAGTCCGAGGACGCGGAGGGATATATACATGCATTTGTCGCGGACCAGAGTCGCGCGCCCTGACATCGAGGCCGACACCGGGCTAAGCATCGACAACTTTACGGGCATAGTCACTGCAGTCCAGTTATTGTCGGTATTAGCGGCGAGCGCGCCAAGCACCTGATTTGCGGGTATCGAGACGTATTCGCCGGTGTGGGTGACGCTGGTGTAGTCGGTTTTTGAGCTTTGTTTCTGAGAGCGGCATGATGCTATCGCCAGCAAGCATAGTGCAGCCATAGCCGTGAGGGCTGCGTGTCTATATATTATATATGTGTATGAGTATGGTTTCACTGCTGTCATTTATATAAGTAGGCTTTGGCTTTGACTTTGCGGGCGAGTAACTCGTTGTCGGAGTCGAGAGTTAAAGCGCTCTTCCAGAACTCAAGAGCTTCTTCGGGAGCGCCACACATATAATATATGTCGCCTGCGTGCTCAAGCATTTCAGGCTGCGAACTGCCGTAGGCCTCGGCAATTTCAGGATCATCGATCAATGCTAAAGCTTTGTCGATGTATTCTTTGGCATCCTGATAGCGGAGCAATCGGAAGAGTACCCATGCGTAGGTGTCGAGGTATGTGGGATTCTCGGGGTCAATGTCGATGGTTTTGCGCGACATGCGCTCGGCTTTGTCAAGATCTTTGCCGCTGCGGGCAAGTGCATAGGCATAGTTGTTGAGATTGAGATAATTTGACGGATCAAGCTGCACCGCCTCGTCATACAGCGCCAGCATGGTTGTGTCGGTGGGATTGTCGTTTTGCAGCATCGATGCTTTCCAACCTATCAGCACAGCTTTTCCAGCAGAGTCAAATTTGTGTGTAGTCAGGGCCGAGTCGATCACGGCGTATGCACCTTCGTTATCGCCTTGAGATGAGCGTGCTATAGCCTGGAGCTGATACCACCAGTAGTTGTCGGGGAAGAAAGTGGCTGCGCGGCGGGCCTCTTTCTCAAGCACGGGCCAGTTCTCGGTCTGGGCGATTGCTGACACCGAGCGTCGCCATAGATCTTCGTCGTTGGGGTCGAGGTCGGTGGCGTAGCGATACTCTTCGGCGGCTTCGGCATATCGCTGTGAGATAGCCAGGTATGCACCATAGAGATTGTGTAGTCCGGACTCGTGGGGATGTCGGCTTAAGACGGCTTCAAACAGCTTCTCTACGCGCTGCCGGCGGGCCGCTGTTGTGTCGGCCACATATTCGCGTAGATATCCGGTGAGCAGTTCCTCCTTAGTCTGAGGCATGAGTGTCGACAGTTGCATGGCGTTGTATAGCTCGTCTTCGTAGGCAGCGCTGTCGCCCTGCTGATGATAAAAATCGGCACGCGAGAGTATGGCGTCGGCGTTTTCAGGGTCGAGCTCGCAGGCGCGATTAAAGTAAATGAGGGCGCTGTCGGGGATGGCAAAGAAGTTGAAGATAGATGCTGCCAGCAGATTGCGCTCGCTGCTTTTCGGCGACTCGGCGAGCATTTGGCCGACTTCGTGCATAATCGACACGGTGTCGCGCACGCCCGAATAGAGGCGCACTTTGCGAGTGACAAGCCAAGGCGCTTTGCCAACGCCTTTCTCAAGACGGTTGAGAATGCCCAGGGCTGTGCTGAATGCAGCTGTATCGCCTGTGGCGGCGAGTGCTGACAGGTCTTCGCAATAGGTGAGCGACAGTTCGGTGCGGTCGGGGAAGAGAGAGTCGAGAGTGCGCTCAACCGCCACAACCTCCTTGAGTCTCTGCATGCGTCGGAGCAGGCCGGCATAAGTGGTGCTCCAGAAGTAGTCTTCGGGTTTTGCCTCGTAGTGGCGGCGCAGACGGTCGATGCCTCTGAGAACAGACTCAGGGTCGGCGCCAACAGCTACTTCGCAGTAGCCGAGTTCGGCTTCGGCATCTAAGTCGCCCGGATTGAGCTCAACGGCACGCCTGGAGGTTGTGTAATAGTCGGCCGACGGCGCGTGGATGGCGCTGAGGCGTCGAGCTTCCATGAAGTGGTAGTCGGCTTTTTTTATCCGGGCAGCTTGGTCCCATGATAGTTTCTTCGCCAATGCCGGCATGTAGCCAGTGGCGAGTATTGCGGACACAGCCATAACTATCAGTGCGCCGACCATGCGGCGCAGCGAATGATATTGCGCAGTCATCACGATAGTATAATTCCTTGATTTAGTCTACTCCGGTGTGACCGAATCCGCCATCACCACGCACGGTGTGGTCGAGTTCTTCCACGGGTTCCCAATGTACACGGGTGTAGTTTGTGATCACCATCTGGCATATACGCTCTCCATCGTTAACGGTGAACGGTTCCTGCGACAGATTGATAATAATAACGCCGATTTCACCGCGGTAGTCGGCATCGACTGTGCCCGGGCTATTTACAAGAGTGATACCTTTTTTCAGGGCCAGACCGCTGCGGGGGCGCAATTGCATTTCATATCCCTGAGGTAGCTGCACACGCAGACCTGTGGGTATAAGAGCTCTCTCCATAGGGCCGAGCACTACAGGAGCGTCAAGACAGGCGCGTACGTCGAGACCGGCTGATGAAGGGGTCTCGTATGCAGGCAGTTCATGGCCGGAACGATTGATGATTTTTACTTTTATGCTGTCCATAAGAGATATAAGAGGGGTGTAGGGCAACAAAGAGAATGTTGCGGCATCAGATAGATATGCGCTTTGTGGCAGAACCTATTTTGAGGATATAAATGCCTCTGGCCGAGAGCTTCAGCCTTGATGTTCCGGGCTGTAGATTATCTTGAGCGACAATCTGCCCCACGATTGTGAGGACTTTGACCGGCATAGGCTTGTTGACGGTTATGTAAACCGCGCCCTTGTCTACAAGCACCTCGACGTGCTCGTCTTCGGCAAGCTCGGCGGCAGGTGCCGGCGATACCAGCTCCCAACGCAGCGACGCGGCGGCAGCCGCCGACACCATCAGTGTCACAGCCAGCACAATAATATGTCGAAGCATCTTCTTCATTGCCGAAAGCCAAAATTTGCCTCAAATTTACAAATAATTTTGCCAAAAACCGCATATTCTTGTCACTATTGTGTGTCTGACAAAAAAAATAACCAATCTGTGGCATTAACATTTTAAAAAAACGAATTTATTGCGTAACTTTGCGTGCAGATGGCTACACACCATTGACACATACATCAAACCCCAAAATATTAAGTATTTAGAATTATGAAAATCGAAAAAATCATCGGTCGTGAGGTTCTCGACAGCCGTGGTAACCCCACAGTAGAAGTAGACGTAATCCTGGAATCAGGCGCACGTGGTCGCGCTTCTGTTCCCTCGGGTGCATCTACCGGCGTAAACGAAGCTCTCGAGCTCCGCGACGGCGACAAGGCCCGCTACATGGGCAAGGGTGTCACCAAGGCTGTTGCTAACGTAAACGGTCCTATTGCCGACGCACTCGTTGGCATGTGCGCTCTCGACCAGATTGCAATCGACGAGAAGATGCTTGCCCTCGACGGCACAGACACCAAGTCAAACCTCGGTGCAAATGCCATCCTCGGCGTGTCGCTCGCAGTAGCCAAGGCTGCTGCCGACTATCTCGATCAGCCCCTCTATAAGTACATCGGCGGTGTGAACTCATACGTTCTTCCCGTGCCTATGATGAACATCATCAACGGTGGTGCTCACTCAGATGCTCCCATCGCTTTCCAGGAATTCATGATTCGCCCCATCGGTGCAGAGTCATTCAAGGAAGGTATCCGCATGGGTACTGAGGTATTCCACAACCTCAAGAAGGTGCTCCATGACCGCAACCTCTCAACTGCCGTAGGTGACGAAGGTGGTTTTGCTCCCGCTCTCGACGGCACAGAAGACGCTCTCAACGTGATCATGAAGGCTATCGAACTCGCAGGCTACAAGCCCGGTGTTGACGTTACCATCGGCCTCGACTGCGCTTCTTCAGAATTCTACAAAGACGGCATCTATGACTACACCTGGAAGCAGGAGAACGGTGCCAAGTACACTTCGCAGGAGCAGGCTGAGTATCTCAAGC
>CAZAME010000086.1:0-7027 GCA_964486445.1 uncultured Bacteroides sp.
CATAGTAGCTTATCGCCTGATAGTCTATCGGCGGAATGTCGAGATGCGCCCAGCGAGGCATGTCGAGCGTGAGCCAGTGGCGGTAGGCTTTCAGGCGGAAGTCGAGCAGCCATTCGGGCTCGCCTTTCTTCTGCGATATGAGGCGTATGACATCTTCGTTGATGCCACGGGGTATGATGTCGGTGTCGACCTCAGTTGTGAAGCCGTATTTATAGTCGTCGGTGGTGACGCGGTCAATTATGGCGTCGTTGCTCTCAGGTATGTTTTTGTCGGGAGCCTGTTGGTTGAGCGGACAGCCTTGCGGCTTGTTGGTCTGGTCCATATATATGAATTGTTATCTATCGGTTTTATCAACGTTTCTACCTGCGTTGTGGTTGTCGTCAGCATGCTCCGGATTCCAAATTTTATCCATCACCGAGGCAGTGGTTGCAGCCCCAAGTGTTGCCGGTGCCAGGGTGAGGATGCTGATGCCGAACACGCGAGTGTGCACAAGCCTGCTCATGGCAACGGCACTCCCCGGCGATATGAGCAGCCACAGATTAAGCGCCAGCGACACAGCCATCAGATATAACAAAGCTCTGAACAGAGCGCCGGCGAGGCGGTCTATCAGAGACGTCGTAATAAGATGCACGGCTTTGCGCAGGCAGCTGTAGAGAGCAGTGACGACGAAATATACGCCTAAAAAGACTACGATGTATGCTAATGTTACCCACAGCAGTGGGGTTTCGGCTGCATCGTCGGGGTTGCTCATTGCTTCAACAAGCCACATAGCCACCTTGTCGCCGAAGACCCGGCATGCGACCACACCTGCTATAAGGGCGGCAATCTTACCAAGCTGGGCAATAAGCCCCTTGCGCCAGCCCATAAACAGGCCGACGGCAATGATGATGAGTATGATAATGTCGGTGATGCTCATTGCCCGCAGGATGCATTTGTCGGTTGATTATTATCCTGCAAAATTACAACCTTTCGGGCAGACGGCCAAGCCGCTGAGGGCTATTTATGGCTTGTGGGGAACAATGTCGTGCGGTAAAAAGACCGCGTGGTCAGCGTATGACAATTTTGGTGACATTCTCTCCCTTGCGGCAGATGTATATGCCCGGGGTGAGAGCAGAGGCGTCGACCCGTCGCCCCTGTAGGTTGAAATATTCGGCCGGCGTGTCGTTGCAGGGCTTGTTGTCTTGCAAAATATCGTCGATAGCAACGGTGACATGTCCGTCGGCCTGAGTGTAGTAGTCGATGGCGTCTTTCTTCTGATAAACACGCACGTAGTCGAAATCAGTGCGGTAATCGAAGTTGCTGTCGTAGTAGCGTGCCCAAGAGCCGTCGCCTACCGACTGATTGAGGATTACATAGAAGGGTTTGTCAAAAGGCCATGTTACGGCTTCGGTGTACTTTTCGTTGTAAGGGTCAGACCAGTGCTGATTGGTGTAGGTGAATTTCAAATCACCGTCGACATACCATTTGAGCTCTTCATCGGTCCAGTCGAGGGTATAGACATGCCATAGTGAGGCGTCGTTGTACTCGCTGCCACTGGGACTGGGGGTTGCGCGGCTGACAGAACCGAACGACTGGTGGCGCCAGCCTGAGTGAATGGTGTGATATGCAATCTCAGAAGCATCAATCTGCTCCCATATATCAATTTCGCCACCGACAGGCCAGCCGCCGGTGTTGTCATGTGGCATCATCCAGAAGGCGGGGAAGTTGCCGGTGTGCGGGAGGGTCTTGAGTCGGCACTCGATGCGACCGCCTTTAAAATAAAATTTCCCGTCGGTGTAGATTGCACCCGTAATCATGTCGGCATCTTCGCCGGTGATGTCTGATGGTGTGGAGATTGAGTAGGATTTATATATGCCGTCTTCAAACTTATTCACCGCTTCTTTTCCGGCAGTTGTCTTGGCAATAAGTTTATTCCATGTAGATGAATACCTGGGATGGAAGTCCCATGAGTCGGTGTCGAGAGCATCGTCATCAAACTCGTCGCTCCATATTGCTGTCCATTCGCTCTCGGGCTGCTCGGCAAAGTCGGCAATCACCCGCACATCGCCATCGGCAGCAGTAAGGGTGGCAAGTTCTTCGGGATTGACAGTCTCCTCTACCCACTGACGGTTGCCATGAATCATTTGACTGCCATATAGATTATGACCGTGACGGATAATAACTTTGTCGGTCTCGAAGCCAGGTAGGGTGGGGGTGACTATCACATTCAGCTGAGTGCCATACGCCACGGTAAGTGGAAGTGGCTGAGAGTACTCCATCGTTGCATAACCGTTCATGACATCAACGTATACATTACCCTCTGAGGCATGGATATTTACAGGAAAATCGACATCGCAGTCGCCAACTGCTTCAAGACGTGCGCGGTAGACTCCACCTATGAGTTGCTCAGGGATGTTATAGCCGGCAAGAGCATTGGCCGTGGCGGCGCTTGCAAGAAGTTCGGTGTTGTCTTCGCTGAATATGCCATCCTGATTCAGGTCGATATAGAAGTTGAATTTTGTTGCAGCACCTTTATATGTCGGCAATATTTTCACGCTCCGGCCTATCACTGCAGACAGGGGAGAACCAGTGTATGTGAAGTGGCGGTCGATAGTCGAAATTTCGACTTTGTTGGTTGTCCCTGCTGCAATCAAAGTGATAGCTGTAAATCCGTCGGCTGCTGATTTCTCTCCGGATAAACTGGATGTGTAGTCGGCAGATGCAGCATGCAGACTGCCCGATACAGGTAGCGAGGCGGCGAATATGGCCAGAGCTGTCGTGAAGAATTGGTTGATTGTCATGATATAAGATGTGATGAATTTTGTGCTCTAAGTCGAAGCGAGGATGACTATTCTTCGCTTTCAGGCAGCGATGCCGGGTCGAAGGCGTAGGCTCCGAGCTCGGCTGAGCGAGTCACTCCGTAGCGATCGACAGTAGCATCGTCGCGTGTGAGCGAGCGGTCTGCGCCCTGTATGGCCGGCGAGTCGGGGAGCAGGCGGTAGTCGAAGATGTAGTCGGCACGCACTGTGCGGTATAGCGGATCGCTCTCCCACAGACAGTTGATGAAGTTATCGTCGTCGGAGCCTTTGCTGCCGAGTAAACAGCGGCGTAGGGTTACGGCGGCTCCCGTCAGGTTGCCAGGCGAGACTTCACCGCCAAGGCCGTATATGATGCAATTGGAGAAATCAGCGTCGGTATAAGGAGTGTCGGTCAAGTCGGGCTCAGCTTTGTCCGGCGACAAGTGGCGCAGCATCACGGCGGCACCGCGCATTGAGGCAAACAGGTAGTTATTGGCAAACGTGCAATGGTTGAATGTGTGTGTGCCTCCGGCGAGAAGCACCAGATGCTCGCCTGCCTCAGAGAACTCGCATCCTACAGCGGTGACTTTGCCGCCCACCATGAGCAGATCGGTGGTGCCACTGTTGCGCAGTACGCTGTTGCGCAGATATATGTCGGCGTCTTCGGCCACGACACCGTTGCATGAGTTTTTGATTATGACACCGTCGAGATTGGCCGATGCGCCGGGTGTGAGGTATATGCCATCCCACTGGCGCGACATGAGATCGAAAGAAATTTGCCCGACGACATTGCCTGTTCGGTCGCCAGAGATTATCACCGGGTTGTCAGGGGTGCCCTTGGCTTTGAGATTGCCATGCACGCGCATCGAGGCGCCGTCGTGCAGCATCACTCTCACGCCTTCTTCAAGGCTAAGCGTTGCGCCTTCCTCCACCACGATGCTGTCGAGCACCCGGTAGGGGATAGCCGACGACCAACTCTCGTCGCTGTCAATGATGAGGGTAGAAATGTTGGTGACGTCGAGCCCAGAGGCAGTGAGCACGACGGAGCGTTGCACGCCGTTGGTGACAAAGTCGAGTGTAGCTTCGCGCAGTTGCTCCTCTATCATGCCGTGCACGGGGAATGTAGCTTCGACAAAGATATAAATAGAATCTTTTGCGCGTATTTCCACGTCGGAGAAGCTACGCCCGCTCATGCCGTCGACGTTAAGACGGAAGCAGTCGGCGGCTTCGCCGGAGAGGCTGATGCTGCTTATAGACAGTCCTTTGCTGTGTCGGTTGCGCACGACAAAGCGGTTGGTAGCCGTGCCTTCACCGGTGAATACGGTGCCGAGGCGTAGTGTGTCGACCGAAAAGTCGGGCTGGTCTGACGGCGAGGAGGTGAAGCCGTCTTCAATGCAGCTGCATGTGAAAATGGCGAGGAGGGTAGTCAGCAGTGACAGATATGATAGAGTGCGTAATGCCATTTGTGGAGATTGCTTTTAGAGAGATTGTTTTGAGGAGAAAATGAGGGAGGAGCACGGTTTATGGCCGCTCCGGTGTAATTATTAACGGCGCATAAGTGTCATTATTGCGCGGAAGTAGTTATCTTTGCTGCCATAAACGCAATATTTATGCCGTTATGAAGAAAAGACTTATTATGTCGGTATTGCTGCTGGCTGTGTGTGTGGCCGGCATGCGCGCTGCGGTTGTCGACACAGTGGAGATTGCAACTCGGTTTTTGCCGATTCCGATGAAGGTGTCGGTGGTGACGCCCTCAACCGGAGCTGAGGGAGAACGCTTCCCTTCGGTATACATCCTTAATGGTCATGGTGGCGATTATCGCATCTGGCTTCAGAGGAATAATCATTTGCATCAGTTGGCTGATATGTATAAAATGATTTTCGTGTTTCCTGATGGGCGTGACTCATGGTATTGGGATACTCCTAAAATGCGCATGGAGTCTTTCTTTGTCGAGGATCTCGTGACATATATAGATGAGAAATTTCCTACGATAGCAAACCGGGACAAACGTGCTATAACCGGCCTGAGTATGGGTGGCCACGGCGCTTTATGGCTTGCAACACGGCATCCTGAACTATGGGGATCGGTTGGCTCAATGTCAGGTGGTGTAGACATCCGCCCTTTCCCGCGTAGCTGGAATATGCCTGAACTTCTTGGGCAACAGGCTGATAACGAACAAAAATGGGCGGATCACACTATTATAACCCAAGTGCACAAGTGGAAGCCCGGAGAACTCAACATCATTATTGATTGTGGCACCGAGGATGTTTTTACGGTTGCTAATGAGAAATTGCACCAGGAGCTGCGCAAATATAAAATCCCTCATGACTATATTTCACGCCCCGGCAAGCACGTGTGGCCTTACTGGAATAATTCGATATATTATCACCTGCTGTTCTTCCACAACATTTTCAGCAAGTAGTCCGGATGCCCGGGTAATGTAAACCACAAAATACAAATCAGGCCGACGAATTTGTGTAATCGTCGGCCTGATTTTTGTGTATAGTCGTTTGTGATAGAATTATTGTTGTACGGGGAATTCCTTCACGAGCAGTACCTCGGTCGGGAAGTGGTCGGAGTATCCGTCGAGCCATACACCAGCCGAGAACGTGCGGCGAGGCGCGCCCTTATGCTGGCCTGTGGTGTCGCGCAGGAAGTCGAAGTTGTGAACGAGAGCCTTGCGGAAGCGGAAGGTGTCGGCCGGACTGTTGACAAGGTTGCCTGAGAGCACAATCTGGTCGAAGAGGTTCCACTGACCTTTATATGCGAGGGTGCCTATACCCTTGTCGAGAAGTTTCCAGAAGGGGTTGAAGAACTGGTGTGGTCCTACATTCTCGCTGTCGCGGGCGGCGCCGAGCACCTGAGCCATTGACTTGTCCTGGGGATCGTCGTTCATGTCGCCCATAATGATGACGCCCATGTCGGGGTTAATCTGCCAAAGCGAGTCGGCTATATGTTTACTGAGAGCAGCTGCTGCTTCGCGCAGAGGTGACGACTGCTCTTGTCCGCCCAGTCGCGAGGGATAGTGGTTGACGATAACAGCAAGAGGCTGTCCCATGAGCTTGCCCACCACACACATCTGGTCGCGGGTGCGGAAGTAGGGTTTGTCCTCGATGACGAGTCGTGTGTTGGTCACATTCTCCACGACGAAGAATTTGGGATTGTAGAGCAAGCCTACGTCGACACCGCGGCGGTCGGGGGAGTCATGGTGGACATATTTGAGATTCCACTTCTTGAGCGGTTCTGCTTTCACAAGGTCTGCGACAACCGATTCGTTCTCTATTTCCGATATGCCTATGATGGCCGGACCGAAGGGTGTGGTTTTGGTGGTGAACTGAGCCATGGTAGTTGCAAGTTTATTGATCTTTGACCAATATTTGCGGCTATCCCACTGTCGGCTGCCTTTGGGAGAGAACTCAAGGTCGTATTTGCCGTTGTTGTTGATTGTGTCAAACAAATTTTCGAGGTTATAGAAGGCTATACCCATGGTCATGCCCTGGCGCTTCTGTCCCGAAGCAGTGTGCATAAGCAGCACTACGGCAAATAATGCCACTATTAATTTTTTCATTGTCGGTGGAGGATTTTTATTGAGGTGTAATAATTTTTGTTTGATGCTGTAAAGTTAACGAAAAACCCGCGACTGCGCAAAATCATCACTAATATATTGTACGCGCATGTGTATGAGAAGGCATATCGAGAGGACAAGATGTGGCTAAAAAAAGTGCTTAATTATCGCAAACATTTTGTGTGGTTTTGATGTTACAATGATGTAACAAGTAATTTACAAAGCTGCTTCACAAGAGTTACGTAGTGGTTAATGTCACAAATCAGTGTATTAAATGTAACAAAAGTGAAATTGATGTAAGAATTTTAGTAATTTGTAAACACCACATAATCAGCTATAAAGGGATAATAAATTACAAGGTTAACAAATATTAACTCAAAATCTATTGCAGATTACAAAATCGGCAGTAATTTTGAACCGTCAAATCAATCTAACCAAGCTAAGCGAGAGCAAAAGCTACAAAAAAATCAAGTTATGGGAACTACTACTTTTCAAGAAAATCTGATGAAGCTTCAGGACAATCTTCTTAACTTCGCCTACAAACTTACATCAAACCGCGACGATGCTTACGACCTGCTGCAGGACACTACCCTCAAAGCCCTGGATAATGAAGAGAAGTATGCCGACAACACAAACTTCAAAGGTTGGGTATTCACCATCATGCGCAACCTCTTCATCAACAACT
>CAZAME010000087.1:0-6938 GCA_964486445.1 uncultured Bacteroides sp.
CTATCAGTCTAAGAGAAAACTAATGGAGATAATGGTTTAATCTTATCATTCTTTCAAACCAAGTATGACCAGTCAGAAGAATTCAGAAAAAAATTAGAAGATACAAGAGGTTATATCATTGTTGAAGACCAAACGAAAAGACATAGAAAAACACGAGATACTTGGGGTGTGAAACCCAATGGTGATAAATTTGTTGGAAGTAATCTCTTGGGAAGACTTTTGATGGAGTTAAGAGACAATGGTAAACTTGATTAACACCTACCTGATGATATTTTTGAATTTATAAATGTTCTCAAAAGTAGTTATTAATTAATATTTCTTACTAACCTTGTATTGTGATTAGGGAAGAAATATTCTAAAAGGAAGAAGAGTATCCACACAACAAAGTGGATTCTTTGAGTTTGTATGCATTGTGCTTTAATATGGCGGAGAACCATTTTGTTGATTGATGCGTTGTGCTAATAAAAAAAGTATTAGTATGACAAGAAAAGAACTTACAGACATCATAGCCGCTAAAGTGGCAGAAGTCATCAATCAACCTGAGTCGTGGGGCGTGGATCCTCAGCTAAGCATAATCCCGACAACTCTGTTAGTGGGCATAGAGCGGCATGATGATGCTGAACGTGCAATTGCATTCAGTGACTATGCCATCGAAGCTGACGCTGTGGAGGATGGTGACTATTCGGAGGATGCTGCTGATTTTCAATCGGCTTCGGATCCTGATCTGTATCCGATCGGCACTCTTATTGATTATGCCAATAAGAAACCCGATTTGATAAAAATCGGCAGACTGGTTGAGCATTATATCCCTCAGCAGGCAGAAAACCTTTACGCAGAGTAAGGGTGTGAATTGATTACGACATATTTCCTTTATCGGAAGAAATAAAAACAGAGTTGGCCGTCGCATTTATGTGAGGCCGGCTCTGTTTTGTCAATCCCAGATCATGAAATTTGCGTTTAGGAGAAAAATTTCAGAGGTTGCGAAAAAATCACTACCTTTGTTGCTATGGCAAAGACTATTGTAGAAACTCCGCTGATGAAGCAGTATGCCGAGATGAAAAGCAAACATCCCGATGCTGTGCTGCTCTTCCGCGTGGGTGACTTTTATGAGACCTTCTCCGATGATGCAATTACGGCATCTGAAATTCTTGGCATAACGCTCACCCGTCGTGCCAACGGGGTGGCCCAGTATGTGGAGTTGGCGGGTTTCCCCCATCATGCCCTCGACACTTATCTGCCCAAGCTGGTGCGTGCCGGCAAGCGCGTAGCTATCTGCGAGCAACTCGAGGATCCCAAAACTACCAAAAAACTCGTCAAGCGCGGCATCACCGAGCTTATCACACCCGGTGTCTCTATCAACGATAACATCCTTGACCATCGCGAGAATAACTTTTTGGCTGCTCTCCGACCGGGCGCAAAGGGGCGCTATGGAATAGCCTTCCTTGATATATCAACAGGCGAATTTTTAGTCGCAGAGGGAAATGCCGAGTATATCGACAAGCTTCTGGCGAATTTTGCCCCAAAAGAGGTGCTCATTGAGCGCGGCACACGTGCAGCTTTCGAGCAAATGACCACGGCTCACTATCTCACCACCGATCTCGACGACTGGATATTCACCACCGATGCGGCCACCGAGCGCTTGCTCAAGCAGTTTGGCACGTCGTCGCTAAAGGGCTTCGGCATCCACTCTATGGCCGACGCAATTATCGCCGCCGGAGCCATTCTGCACTATCTCGACATAACATGCCATACGCGCATATCGCACATCACCAGCATTGCCCGGGTTGAAGAAGAGAAATATGTGCGCCTCGACAGGTTCACGGTGCGCAACCTCGAGCTCCTGCAGTCGCTCAGCGATGATGGTCGCAGTCTGCTCGATGTCATCGATCGCACGGTCTCACCTATGGGCGCGCGTCTTCTGCGCCGCTGGCTGCTTTTCCCTCTCAAGGATGCCAAGGCTATCAACTCACGCCTCGACATTGTGGAGCACTTCTTCCGCTGTCCCGACAGCCGCGATGAGCTCAAGGAATTGCTCGAGCATGTCGGTGACCTCGAGCGACTTGTTGCCAAAGTTGCGGCAGGGCGCATCACCCCACGCGAGGTTACACAGATGCGCATGGCCCTCGAAGCCATAGACCCGATACGCTCGATCTGCCGCAATGCCGGCCTCGACGCGCTCACGGCTATAGGCGAACAACTCAATCCGTGCACACCCATCATGGAGCGCATCGCCCGCGAGATACGCGATGACGCCCCAAACACTATCGCCCGTGGCGATGTGATTGCCAAGGGGGTAGACCCGGAACTCGACGAACTGCGCGACATCGCCTTCCGAGGCAAAGACTATCTGCAGCGTCTGCAGCAGCGCGAGTCGGAGGCGACAGGTATTTCATCGCTTAAAGTCGGATATAACAACGTCTTCGGCTATTATATCGAGGTCACCAACACCCACCGCGACAAAGTGCCCCCCGAGTGGATACGCAAGCAGACTCTTGTCAATGCCGAGCGATATATCACTCAGGAACTCAAAGAGTATGAAGAGAAGATACTCGGTGCCCAGGAGAAAATCCTGCAGATAGAGAACCGCATATTCACCGATATTGTGGCGGCGCTGGCTTGCTATATACCAGCGTTGCAGCTTGACTCGTCGCTTATTGCGCGGCTTGACTGCCTGTCGGCTTTCACACGTGTTGCCCTCGAGAATCACTACTGCCGCCCGGTGGTCGATGACTCGCTCGAGCTGCACATTGTCGAGGGGCGCCATCCTGTCATAGAGAAGCAATTGCCCCCCGGAGTGCCGTATATCTCCAACACTGTCTGCCTCGATAACGACAAGACACAGGTGATGATGATCACCGGCCCCAATATGTCGGGTAAATCGGCATTGCTGCGCCAGACAGCTCTCAATGTGCTTCTGGCCCAGACAGGCAGTTTTGTGGCCGCAGACAGTGCGCATATAGGCATAGTCGACAAAATTTTCACCCGTGTCGGTGCCAGTGATAATATATCGCTGGGCGAGAGCACATTCATGGTGGAAATGAACGAAGCCGCCCTAATCCTCAATAATATGTCGGAGCGCTCGCTCATTCTCTTTGACGAGCTCGGGCGAGGCACGTCGACCTACGACGGCATCTCTATTGCATGGGCGATTGTAGAGCACATACATTCGCATCCGACCATGCATCCCAAGACTCTCTTTGCTACTCACTATCACGAACTCAACGAAATGGAGCATAGCTTCCCCAGAGTTGTCAACTATAATGTGTCGGTTAAAGAAATCGACGGCAAGGTTGTCTTCCTGCGCAAGCTTGCCCGAGGTGGCAGTGAGCACTCATTCGGTATACATGTCGCCAAACTGGCAGGCATGCCGCCGTCGATAGTGCGCCGGGCCGACGAGGTTCTGCATCGTCTGGAGACGGCCAGTCGGGAGAGTGATGCTGATCGCCGCGCAGCAGTTGCAGCCGGTGCTGCTGCGACAGACGGTAATATGCAACTCTCTTTCTTCCAGCTTGATGATCCGGTGCTCGCCCAGGTGCGCGACGAGATTATCGGCACAGATATAAACAACCTTACGCCCATGGCGGCGCTCAATAAGCTACACGACATACGCAAGATTCTCACTGGCAAGGAGTGACAGCCGCGCACATTTTGGCACGATAGTTGTTAATCTATTATAGAGACAAAGCAGATACACAAAACCTAAAAACAAAAATAAGATTATGGAAAAAATCAAACCAGGTAAATATGTAGAGTTGGGCTACGATCTTTATGAAGTGCAGCCCAATGGCGGCCAGATTCTCGTTCACCAGAGCGATGTTAACGACCCCGAGAAGATCATCTACGGAGTTACCCCCGGCGTGATCCGCCCCCTCGAGGTAGCTATCGACGGTCTTGAGCCCGGTGGCGAATTTGACGTTATCGTCAAGGCCGACGAGGCTTTCGGTCCACGAGATCCCGAGCAGATCGTGCCTCTTGAAAAAGACATCTTCATGGTTGACGGTAAGTTTGACGCCGAAATGATCAAGGAAGGCGCTTACGTGCCCATGATGACAGCCGAGGGCTATCGCATCAACGGTCTTGTTGTCAAGGTTGACGATGACAAAGTGACTCTCGACTTCAATCACCCTCTTGCCGGCAAAGACGTGCGCTTCAAGGGCAAGGTTATTGCCGTGCGCGATGCTACCCCCGAGGAACTTCAGCCTCAGCATAGCTGTGGTTGCGGCTGCGGTCATGACCATTGCGATGACGGCTGCTCAGGCGGCTGTGGCGATGACCACTGCGGCGGTTGCCATTGATCATTTTCGTAGAAGATAACCATAACGCCGTTAACTGCCTCTCGCGGTTAACGGCGTTTTTTTGCTATATCTGTAAACTTTTATAGGCGAGAAAGATGTTATATATGTAAACTTTTATGTATCTTTGCGGTATGGAAACCAAAAGACGCATACGGGTCTATAAAAGGTACTTTATAGATTTCATGGAGACATTGACACCGGTTCAGCGTAGGAAGGTCGATTATTCAATCGAAATGCTCAAGACGCAAGACCGTGTTTCAGTGAAGTTTGTAAAGCATGTCCGCGATGGACTATTTGAGCTAAGGGCGGAGTGCGAGGGAAATATATTCCGTGTCTTTTTCATATTTGATGGCAACGACGTCGTGGTTCTGTTCAGCGGTTTTCAGAAGAAAACGCAGAAAACACCGGAGAAGGAAATAAGAAAAGCTCTAACCATAATGAAAGATTATTATGAAACTCAAAGAAGTAAGTAAAGATATATACGATTACGATGCATACATGTCAGAGACATACGGTGCCCCCGGCACTTCTGAGCGTGAGGCGTTTAATGAAGAAGCACGTAATTATATGCTTGGCATAATATTGCGGGATGAACGCAAGCGTCAGCATCTTACTCAGGCGCAACTTGCCGAGAGGGTAGGCACAAACAAGACCTATATATCTCGAATTGAGAAGGGCGTTATAGAGCCTGGATTTAATCTTGTTGTCAGGATACTTGAGGCAATGGGGCGCAGGATTGAGATTGTCGATGCAATACCTGTGTGATTTTATTAGCTGATTAAACGAATAACGCCGTTAACTGCCTCTCGCGGTTAACGGCGTTTTTGCTGCCCTAATGTATAAAACATCTATTCACAAGATTGGGCATTGAGAGTTAAAGATGGTGGTGTTGATTTAGAATGTAAAACCTACAGATGCTGTGATCGCAGAAGAATCACATTCCTTGACAATCTCTGAGAGGTCTTTGGTGTAGCGGAACCCGAGTGTGAAATTCTTGAAACCTAAGCGGGCACCGATATTCCAGCTAACCTGGAAGTGCTTTACGCCATCATAATCAAAAAGATCTTCGCCATCGAGTTTGAAAGAGAGATTGTATTTAAAGCCGAAACCGGTGTAGGGCATGATTGAGAACGAGTCGGTGATGTTGAATTTATAACCCAAATTCACGGGGACTGCGATGTTCATGAGTTTGAAATCATCGCCCGAAGTATAAGCAAACGCACCACCGACTTCAACATACAAGGGCAGTGTCTTGACAACGTTTATATTATAGGTGTATTCGGCGCTGATACCATTAAGAGAGGCATCTTCGATATCTACAGAATGATAGCCCAGTGAGAGGTGTGAGAAGTTTGAATAGGAGTCTTCTGTAGTGTTGTTGCTTTGAGCAGCACCGCCGCCGGTGAACTGTGCCATACCTGTTAAAGACGCGCACATCATAAGTGCAGCTGCAAGAAATTTGTTGAGTTTCATAATGATAAAATTGGTTGATTAATAATAGGGGTTAATATTGTCGATAAGATAAGGGGCTTAGTGATTAAAGGTCATTCTCCATACGTTTGGTGTGCCTGCTGCATCACCTCTCTGCGAAATAAAGTAGATATATTGCCCGTCGGTACTCCACACCGGGCTAAGATCATCGGCAGCATGATATGTGAGCTGTGTTACTTCAGTGCCGTCTATGCGCGACACATAAATATCGGTGTTTGCATACTCGCCATTACCAACCGGTATGCGGGTATCCCCGACAAACAATATCCACTTACCGTCGGGCGATATTGACGGCGATGCATAGTTATGATCTGGCGAGGCGACGATGCACTCTTCGGCGCCTGTGGCATAGTCTACTTTCCATATCTCGCCACGCCCGTCTGAGCCGTCACGAGAGATTAAGAATGCTGTTTCTCCAGGCACGGGGCAGGGCGACATCCCCGGTGCGTAGCTTGCCAGGAAGTTGTTGGCAACGTCGTGCGACCACACGCTCGAGCCCTTGGCTTCGAGGCGGCTGAAGAATATTTGTTTCATGTCGCGGGAATACACCGGAGCATAGTCACGGTCGCCGGTTGTAATCTGGCGGCATACATAACCCTTTGCCGCATCTGTGCGGAATATTTGATTGGTCTTGCCCCGAGCCTCAGAGAAGACTATGTATTTGCCGTCGGGAGAAAACGAAAAATCCTGCACGCCGGTGCGGTTTGTGCGTTGCACGGCGCTTCCTTGCTTGTCTACATCTTTGAGGAAAATATTGGTGGCATTGTTGCGCAGCGACAGATATGCCAGTTGTGTTCCGTCGGGCGATATGCCCAGCACACGATTGGTCATCCATCGTAGTTGCTTGCCGCTGCGTTTTACAGCAGGCATTGCCACATAGTCGCTTTCCTTGGTGATTTTCAGGAATTCTACACCCGATTCCTCGGGCACCTGCACTACCGAATAGTCTACTTTCTGCGCAAAGACATCGGCGGCGCAGCCTGCAGCCAATAAATATATCATTATTGGAGCGATTAAACGTCTGTTTTTCAAAATAATCGGTTGGGGCCAACCGACTCCCCTGAATGGCTTGTCTAAAGGATTTTGCACAAAAAAAGACTCTAAGTTTGCAGTGGCAAAATAAGAGAGTGGAAAATTTATCTTAAAAAGGCC
>CAZAME010000088.1:0-6932 GCA_964486445.1 uncultured Bacteroides sp.
AGCCCAACGAGCTACCACTGCTCCACCCCGCGATGTTTTACGAGTGCAAAGGTAGCGCTTTTATGTGAACCGACAAAGTGATTATACAATTTTAACACTATTCGGCCGCGCTAACATTTGGCACAGAGTCGGCTTTTGTCGATCTAACTGCTTCAGATATAATGATATCGAGCTCGGCAGACATTCCCGGGTAAAGGTGTCGGCCAGGGTTGGGCGTCGACACTACCACCTCATACTCGGTTGCGTTGCTGTCGGTAGTGCCACCGATGCGCACCTGCTCCACCCGCCCGTTGAATATGCTGTCGGGGTAGGCTTCTACTGCGAATCTCACGTGTTGCCCTTCCTTGACTTCTGCAATGTCGGCCTCGGCTACTTGCGCCAGGATTATCATACTGTCGATATTGGCAATTGTAAACAGCTTGTCAGCAGCTCCGTCTACGCTTTGTCCCGGCTGCACATGGCGGCGTAGAACCACGCCTTTTAGAGGGGAATACACCTTTGCCGAGCGCAGATTCTCGGCCGACCGCGACATTTCAGCCGAAGCGCGCTCGAGTTCGTGGCGGGCCATTTCAAATTCCTTGCGAGAGGTCTGATATTCGTATGCGCTGATGAGATCTTTCTCATACAGAGCCTTATCGCGATCATAGTTGGTGCGTGTGTATTCGAGGTTGGCTCGAGCTGCGGCAAGCACGGCATCTGCACTGCGATAGTCGGCCTGAAGCACCACTTTTTCTATCTCAGCCAAAGGCATGTCTGTGTCTACCTCATCGTTGAAGTCGGCATAAAGCTTTGACACCACTCCGGGCACACGGCTGCTGATGTCGACTTGTGCCGATGGCTGCAGGCGCCCCGTGGCATGAATCACTACGATGCTTTCGGTTGGCTCCCCGGCTTCTATGGCTGCGACATCGCCTTTATTGCCTGAGCAGCTACAGCTCAGTAGGGCAGCAATGCATATCTTGATTGTGTCGTTTATCCTCATAATATTTGTGTTGATGCCGACAGGGCCGATTATGGCAGGGACACAGTCGACGTGCGGTAGAATTCTATCATTTTGCGGCCGAGCACGACCATGTATTTTGCCTGAAGCACTGAGTGGCGAGCTGTCAGCAATCCGTTGTGGGCTGTGAGCATCTCCACAGGATTAACAAGACCGAGTACAAAGCGCTCATTTACAAGCGAGTTGCTGAGGGCTGCAACCTCGGCACGCTCTAAAGCTGCCACATAATTGCTCTGCGACGTGCTGACGTCGACATACCATCCTTCCACGGTTTGCGACAGTTCGAGCAAGCGGTTGTCTGTCTCCAGGTCAATGTCAAGCTTCGCTATCTCGGCCTGTGCCACAGCAACTTTGGCCTTCTTGCGGTCGAGTAGAGGCAGAGTCAGCGACACTCCTATGTGCTCATTGAGCCCGTTGCGCAAGTCAAGGCCCATATTGGCTCCCACCGGAGTGTTGTATGCAGTGCCTATGCCAGCATCGAGCCACAATTGAGGCCCGTGGCCCGACTTAGCCACGGCCACCGTAAGGTCTGCTTTCTCCTTTTTTAAAACAAGCGATTGCAGCACCGGATCGCGGTCTACAGCCATGGCATAGCTCTCAGCGAGGGGTGGCAGCGGTGCCATCAGCTCTTCGCGTGTCCAATCCATCGTTGCGGGTGTTATGGAGTCATAGATGCCGAGTTGCAGCAATTTTTTCAGCTCCATGCGCTGTGATGTATATTTGCTGCGTGCGCTCACCAGATTATAGCGGTCTTGCTCGAGTTGGGCACGAAGTTGGGCGTAGTCGACGCGCGATATGCGCCCGGCATCCATCAGTTCCTTGGCCCGCGATGTCTGGGCGTCGCTCAGATTCACCGTTTCCTCATAAATGGCTATTGCCTCCTTGGCAAACAGCAGATTGAGATATATTGCCAGCAGTTCTGTTTCAAGAGTGCGCTCGGCGTCGGTGACATTGAGCACATCGATTTCGCGTTGCTTTTTGGCAAGCTTAATATTGTTGATGCGTGTGCCACCGCTGTATATTGCCCAATTGGCGTTGATGCCTGCGTTTCCAGAGAACTTGTTGTGATCGGGAGACCCCCAGTTTGAGTTGGTAAAAGCATGCGATGTGTTTAGCTCAACCGACGGTAGCCATTGCGCCTGAGCGCCTTCCACGGCATAGGCCGACGATTGCTCATTGAGCCGTGCCTGCTGCAGGGGCAGATTGTGCTGGCGTGCGTATTCTACACAGTCCTGAAATGTCCACACATCGCCATCGGTGTTTCCCAGAGCCGGGAGCATGCTGGCCAATGCCACTGTGGCGGCAAAAACTCTTGATCGCATATCCTTTTTTCGGGGGGCTATTATGGGCTTTAGTCAGTGGTAGGCATGCGCTTGAGCACCATCAGAGTAGTGCCCGATGCATCATTGAGTAGTACAGTATCGCCTGTGCCGGGGCGGGCCGAGCAAACTTGCTCAAGCGCAACAAGCATAGCGGTTTCAGTTCCGCTGTCGGGGCATGCCATGCGCGTCACACCCATCCGGCCGAAGTTTAGCGATGCGCCCACTGTGGGGTCAATATAGATATCGCCGTTGAAGAAATTACAACCTGTGTTGCCGTGTACTTTCAATGCCGGCAGGTCGAAAAACAGATTGATTTCAGGATTGTCATAGCTTGTTGCGCCGATTTTCACTACTTGCCATTGTCCGTTGAGGAAGTTCATGTCGGAGCGTCGGAGTGTCAGCAATACTTTGCCCTGAGGATTTGCCAGGGTCATCATTGTTACGTCCTCGGAATTTGCTTTTGTGAATCCTACGGTGAGGGGTTGTGCCCCGTTCAGAGCCGAGCTGATTGCGCTGCCGTTCTCAATCTCGGGACACATGCGCATCGTCGACAGCACATTGTCGAGGTGCAGGATGTTGTCTTTGGTGATCGTGAAGTCGCCGTTGATTATGTTGCAACCGTCGGAAGCATAGAATCTGCCGTCGGCTTTGTCGAAGTTTACGTATGGCATTTCGTCGGTGATCTGCACAGCGCTCTTGCCGACCTTTACAATAGTCCATTCGCCGGCAATTTTCTTCGTCTGTTCGTCTGAAGAAGCGATTGCTTTGTTGCCGGAGTCCTTTACGGCGGTTTTAGTGCGGTCGGTTTTGGTCACGGATTCTGAAGTCTCTTTTTCCTGAACCTTTGTTGCAGTTTTGGTCGGGCGGTTGAGGATGCTGCATGATGTCGTTGCAGCCAGTAATACGCCGGCGGCAATCACCGACAGCAGATTTGAAGATAATTTCACAGTCATATCAATAGTAGTGTGCGGGGTATAAGTGAATAATGATTATTGAGTAGCCCGCCACACATTGTTTAATACGCGCTTATGTGCTTAAATGTTCAGCGGATTGCGCGGTTTTGTGGCTTGAAAATCTTTGAGATAAGCAGGCACGGTGTATGCGACGTCGGCAAAGTCGCGGGCAGCGTATGCACGCTCGGCAAGTGCCACCATATTTACAGCCAGCGGAGCTATGTCGGGGAGGAATATGGCCGAGGGTGATGTAATGACTTCGCGGGCCTTGTTGCTGCCGTCGCCCATAAACACCACCGGAGCTTGCTGCAGAAATTCGCAATAGCTGTCGGCGTCGAGGATGAGCGGTTGCGGAGCCATCAGAGGCTGCAGGGCAAGATCATAGACAGCTGTAAACACCTCCATGCGCCGGGCATCTATCATTGGCGCGAATAGGGCGTTCTCTGGCAGATAGTCGGTGGAGAACATTGCTGTCACGGCAAGCAGCTGCAGGGTGTCGACGGTGATGAGAGGCACTCCTAAAGAGTAAGCCAGGCCCTTTGCCTCCGACAGACCTATGCGCAGACCGGTGTAGCTACCGGGCCCAATAGACACCGCCACGGCATCGATGGTTATCTCATGCTCGCGGGCGTGATCGAGGCAATGTTTTATAAATCCGCTGAGCAGCGTGGCATGATTGCGGCCGTCGAAGTCCTCGCGGTGAGCCAGCACCATACCCTCGGCCGACAGTGCGGCGGAGCACACTGTCGTCGAGGTTTCGATACTAAGTATTACGGCCATCTTTTAGAAGATGTATGTGGCTGTTACAGTCCAGCTGCGGTTGCGGGCCTTGCCCAGTTCTGCACCCTGATAGGTGTGCGACAGGCCGAGGCTATAATAAGCCGACAGCTGCACGTGGCGCATAAGTTCTGCACCAAGACCGAAGTTCCAGTCGATGTCGGAGTTGCTGCGGCTGAAGGCGTCGGAGAATTTTTTCTTGCCGGTGAATGCGAATGTAGGACCGGTGAAAAGGTAGGGCTTCACGATGCGCGATACGCCGAGCATGCTGAGCACATTCCAGCGCAGGTTCACGGGAATTTCGAGATAGTTTGCCGACTTGGTTGTTTTCGCCTTTGTGTCGCTGTCGGTCACATTGTAGCTGCGGTGAGCATACATAAGTGCAGCGTCGACGGTGAAGGGGAGTATGGGCAGATTGATTTCGCCTACGACACCGGCAGTGAAGCCAGTGCGATTTTTGCTGTCGAGAGCCTTCTCGCTGATATGTAATTTGTTGATGTTCACGCCTGCACGGATACCGTAGCGGAAGATCTGGGCATTGCTTGCCATTACACAGCCGGCTACTGCGGCCGCGAGCATAATTGTTCTCAGTAGTTTCATAAGTCCTTTGAGCTTTAGTTGATAAGTTGAAACATATATGAATTTTCCACAAAAATAAGCATTTTCTGCTATATCGACCTCCAACTTTTGCGTTAAAGTCGTAAATTTGCAGAAAACACAAGACATGACCCCCGAGCAACACCTCGCTATAGAAGAAAAAGTCGTGCAGATGCTGCGCACTGTCTACGACCCCGAGATCCCTGTAGATATCTACAGTCTCGGTCTGATCTATGCCATCGACCTCAACGACGATGGCGATCTCAACATCGACATGACCCTCACTGCTCCCAACTGTCCGGCGGCCGACTTCCTCATGGAAGACGCGCGAATGAAGCTTGAAAGCATAGAGGGTGTCAAGTCGGTCAACATTAATCTGGTTTTTGAGCCTGAGTGGAATCAAGATATGATGAGCGAGGAAGCTAAACTCGAGCTTGGGTTCTTATGATGACTGACTCTCCCAGCCCGACATTGCCGCGTAAGGTCTATTTTATCTCCGATTGTCATCTCGGGGCAACGTATCATGCTGATCCACGTCGGCAGGAGGCGCATGTATGTGCTTTTCTCGACAGTATTATCGGTGAAGCCTCTGACGTGTATATGCTTGGCGATATTCTCGATTATTGGTATGAGTATCGCACGGTCGTTCCGCGTGGCTATGTGCGCTTTTTCGGCACGTTGGCGCGCCTGGTTGATGCCGGGGTGAGAGTACACTGGTATATCGGCAATCATGATATATGGCTTTTTGACTATCTGCGCGATGAGATCGGCATTGAGGTTGTCGACGGTTATCGTGTTGTCGACATCATGGGTAAGCGGTTTTTCCTCACTCATGGCGACGGGGTGGGGCATCTCCCGCCGATGTTCAGGTTTATCCGCAGTACATTCCGCAACAAGGTGTGTCAAAAACTCTATGCTGCCATACATCCGCGGTGGACAATACCTTTTGCTCACGGGTGGTCGCGGTCATCGCGCGGCAACGACTATAAGGCTCCAGTGCCTTTCCGCGGCGAAGACGAGAATCTGACTCGGTTTTGCAGGGAGTGGCTTGACGCGCATCCGTCGGAACCGGTGGATTATTTTGTATTCGGACACCGTCATACTCCGGTTGACTATCCCCTCACTGAAGCGTCGCGCATGATCATCCTTGGCGACTGGATTTCGGGTGGAAGTTACGCAGTTTTCGACGGCGAGGAACTTCGATTAACATTCTTTAATAAATGAGGCGCTTCGAGAGTTATGCCCGGATGATGCTGTAAAGTGGTGTTAATCATCGAATTATCGAGCGGTGTGTGAGTCCTGGCTGATTTTGCTGCTGTGGAATTATGTTGGATAACATAAAAAATTATTTGTTTTAGGCCGTAAAAAGGCTGACCTTTGTACTCCAACCTAAAGCAATCTTTTTTACCTTAGAATTGTACCTATTGAAAACCTCATAGGAAAGAGCTTTGAGACGAAGCTCTTTCTTATTTTTTTTATTGTAAGGCAATAGATTGGTTTGGGACTGTTGCCGTGCTATAGGTTTAGCAAAGAATGGAACATACGTTATAAATTTTATTTGGCTTGTCGCAAAAATATTGTATATTTGCGACAAAATTATTTCAAAAATCGGATGCAATCTATTGAAAATAGAATAATTACAAGCATATCAAAACGCGGAAGAGGCGCAATCATATCGCCTCTTGATTATGCAGGATATGGAGATTCAAAGGCAGTGCAAAAGGCTTTTGAACGACTGACTGCGTCTGAAAAACTGATGAGAGTGGCACGCGGAATCTATTGCTACCCGAGGATTGATAAGGTTTTAGGGCTGGGTATTCTTTATCCGACCATTGAGGAGATTGCAGCTGCTATAGCAAGGCGCGACAAAGCTAAGATCGTTCCGACAGGGGCGTATGCACTTAATAAGCTTGGATTATCAACTCAGTTGCCGATGAATGTAGTGTATCTGACAGATGGATCACCACGTAAAATAAAGTTGGAAGGGAACAGGGGTATACAGTTTAAACATACATCTAAAAAAAATCTGGCTTTCCAAAATGAAATCGCAATGCTGCTCACCTTTGCTCTGCGTGAAATAGGGGAAAACAATATCTCAGGAAGTCAACTTTCGCATGTCCGCAATCTGATAAAAGAGATACCATTGGAAAGTATAAAAAAGGATTTTTCCCTGATTCCGGCTTGGATCCGTAGAATTATACTCGATTGTTATGAATAAGTTTCTGACACTTACCGAGGCTCAAAGGAGAACCGTATTTGAACAGACAGCAGCAAAGATAAAAC
>CAZAME010000089.1:0-6832 GCA_964486445.1 uncultured Bacteroides sp.
ATTCGCAATGGTGGCTTCGGCAATGGCGGCACAAACTTCGACGCCAAGACCCGTCGCAACTCTACCGACCTTGAAGACATATTCATCGCTCACATCTCCGGCATGGATGCCATGGCCCGCGCCCTGCTCAGCGCAGCCGACGTGCTCGAGAAGTCGCCCTACAAAAAGATGCTTGCCGACCGCTACGCTTCGTTTGACAGCGGCGAAGGCAAGAAGTTTGAGGAAGGCAAGCTCTCCCTCGAAGATGTTGTAGCATACGCCAAGGAGCACGGCGAACCCGCCACAACATCGGGCAAGCAGGAGCTCTACGAGGCTATCGTGAATATGTATGCATAACATGTCGGAGCACTGATATGCAATCGACCAATCAATCTATCACACCCGACTACACAGCCACCTTACCGCAGCAGGGGTCAAAAGCCTATCTCTATTCTGTGGTAATGGTGGCCGTGCTCGGCGGCTTGCTCTTCGGCTATGACACGGCCGTAATATCCGGTGCAGAGAAGGGTCTGCAAGCGTTCTTCCTCGGGGCTAAGGATTTTGTCTACACCGACGTCATCCATGGCCTTACATCGTCGTCGGCCTTGATAGGCTGCATTATAGGCTCTGCTTTGTCAGGCTTCTGCGCCAACTTCTTCGGCCGCAAACGCTCACTGATCATTGCCGGCGTCTTCTTCCTTCTCTCGGCCTTAGGATCTTATTATCCTGAGTTCATGCTCTACGACAAAGGCGTGCCCCACGTAGGTCTGCTTGTTGTCTTCAACGTCTATCGCGTGATCGGCGGTATTGGCGTGGGTCTTGCTTCGGCTGTGTGCCCTATGTATATTGCAGAGGTGTCACCCTCCAACATCCGCGGTACTTTGGTGAGCTGGAACCAGTTTGCCATCATCTTCGGCCAGCTCGTTGTATATTTTGTCAACTTCCTCATTCTTGGCGAACACACCCAGCCCATCATCGAGCGGATCGGCGAAACTGTATATCAGGTTAGTTCGAGCTCAGATGCATGGACCATCGAGACCGGCTGGCGATATATGTTTGGCTCTGAAGCCTTTGTTGCTGCAGCCTTCACCATTCTCGCCTGCTTCATCCCGATGTCGCCCCGCTATCTGGCCCTCAAAGGCCGCGACCGAGCTGCGCTGCGAGTGCTTGCACGCATCAACGGCGTGAAGAAAGCCGAGGAAATTCTGCAGGATATACGTCGCAGCGACGTTGTAGCCTCAACCCGCCTTTTCTCATTTGGTGTGTTGGTAATCTTCGTTGGCGTCATGCTCTCGGTGTTCCAGCAGATTGTCGGCATCAATGCCGTGCTTTACTACGCACCCCGCATCTTCGAGTCTATGGGCATGGGTAACCCCATGGTGCAGACCGTGGTTATGGGAATTGTGAATATATCGTTTACACTCGTAGCGATTTTCACCGTAGAGCGTCTGGGCCGCAAACCGTTGCTCATCATCGGATCCATAGGCATGGGCATTGGTGCTCTCGGCGTAGCTCTGAGCAACCTTGTGGCAGTGCCTTCGGCTGTGCCCGTGGTGTCGATCATGCTATACTCGGCCTGCTTCATGTTCTCATGGGGTCCCATCTGCTGGGTACTTATCTCCGAGATCTTCCCCAACACTATCCGTGGCACCGCTGTGGCTATAGCCGTGGCATTCCAGTGGATATTCAACTTCATAGTGTCATCGACTTTCGTGCCGATGTATAACATGCAGTTAGGATCAATGGGTGATAAGTTCGGCCACATGTTTGTATATCTTCTCTATGGCCTTATGTGCATACTTGCCGCATGGTTTGTATGGCGTCTGGTTCCCGAGACAAAAGGCAAGACGCTCGAAGACATGACCCGTCTGTGGCAAGACCGCAAGAACCGCAAATAAAACCAAACTATAAAAAAGCTGCTGTAAAAATATTTTTTAGTTTGGTAGGCTGCGCCGTGATGTCCGCATCGCGACGCAGCTGCTTTTTTATCAGAAAGCAATGCAGCGCCGGCCATAAACTTTTGCTGTAGGCCAACGCTGCATAAAACCGATGTGTTATGTAATGTTATCGTTTACCACTCAAACCCAATGGTGGCACCGATGTTGCTAAGGGTTAATGAATTTGAGGTGCGATAGTAGTTATTGTTTGAAGTCAGCAACTGATATGCTATGCCAATGTTGACGGCTTTCTTGTTGTTATCACCAAGAGGCAAGCGCACACCCAGTGATGGTTTCATATAGAACTGTGTGCCGTTGGTGAGGCATCCATCATCCATACGCAGATAACTTGAGCCGAGAAGCCATGCGGCGCCCAACTTTATATCAAAGAAAAACGAAGTGCGAGTCTGGTCGCCAAGTGTGAAGCGGAAGTCAGAGAAAACCGGCACCATCACCTTTGTCTTAGATGTAGAGTGTCCATAATACGACGGATATGACTGACCGTCTTTGAGCGGAGTCTGACTCGCCATGGCAACATCAATGCCCATGCCGGCACCCATGAAGAACCACGACGAGTATTTGAAGCCTTGCGTGGTTGAGACACCGATGAAGTTAGCACGGTTGGGGCCAATGCCAGCCACACCGCTGAGGTCTACATAACCTTTGTAGTTAAAGGCACCCGACAAAGCCGGAGTAATCAATTTGCTCAACTGATTAGCCATTTCATAGTACTGAGCTTTGGCCTGAAAGGCACACATTGCGGCCACCACAAGCACTAATAGCGATATACGTCTCATAATAATATAATGTAGTTGAAAGGTGAGTGTTTATTATCACTAAAGATATTAACCGCCGGAGAGCGGATTTTGTTTTGGAAGACTAAGATAAAAAACACGGCAGGCATCCCCGGCACAGCTGATAGCGCTGACCCGATGATGCCTGCTGTGGCTATTTCTGTAAACCTGAGGACTTATTCGAAGTTCCAGGTTACGCTCTCAAATTCAAGTTTGCCGGGGGCGGTGACCTTGTAAACAGCGGTGTGCGGACCTGTTGTCACGCCTGTATAGGCATAGAAGTTGATAGTGTAGAGCACTTCAACATCGGGATTGGGTTTGGCATCAGGATTGAGTTTATTGACAGCGTAGAGCAGAGATTCCTCAACAAAGCGAGTCTTCATCGTCTCCACGATTTCATCGTCGGTATAGCCGGCCCATCCTTCTTCATACTGAGCACGGGCCTTTCCTGCACGCAGGTCAATATTATTCTGATACCATGAAGCACCGGCCCAATACTCGTTGTTGCCGTATGATGTGACATAATTTGCACCATCGGGCACGATATCGCGCACGTAATCTACACATGCTGTGTAGTACGCGAGACTTGTAGCATCGTTCTTGGCAGTAGTGAGAGTGAGCACTACACTGGGGTCAAACATCCAGCTGCCCTGCACACGCACAAACTGCGACACGGCAGTCTCGGTGACGGGTGTCTTTGTCCATTCGGTGCCGTCGAAAGTGTAGTCTCCAACAGCATTGGTGGTTGTGCCGCCGGCATAGAACTTATATACCACATACTTGTGTGTGCCAGCAAGTGCGTAGGGATATTTGTTGCGGAGATACATGGGCAGATATGTGTCGGGGGCTGTGCCAGAGAGGTTGCCGTATGTCTGACCCATGGCGGTGTAATCGGCAGGATCAAGTACATCCATATCTGCTGCGGGAGCCCAGCTGTTGCCAGAGAAGACATACATCACGTTCTTCACCTCCATGGGTACAGAAGCAGCGGCTGCCGCGCGAGGTGATGCTGCCACAGCGGGAGTGGTAATATCGGTGGCTATGATGTTGCAATACTTAGAGCCGGAGAGATATGTCAGCCAGCCGCGCACAACAACGTCAGCGCCATCGGTGGCAATAGCTTTCTGAGCTGCAGTAGCATAATAGATGCTGCCGACAGCAGTGCCGTCGCCGGCGAGATTGATATTGATGTTGTTGCCACTCACGCTCACCTTGCCTGCGATCTCAACGTATGTAAAGGCCTTGTTGTTGATGTCGTTCATAATGGCATCAAGAGCAGCGCGATCATATACCTTGGGTGCGGGATAGGTGTATTCCTGCTGACCGATAACCTCAATATCAGCATTCTTGAGCTGCATGAGACCCTTGTATGCGCCAGTTGTAGCGGTGACCTTCAGCTGAGTGCCGATGGCATAGGTGTCGGGGTCATATCCGCTGCCCATGTATACGAGCACTGTGCCGGTGAGGTCGGTGATGGTGAATCCACATGAACAAGCACCTGTGACAACGCCGTAAACTTCGTATGGAGTGAGGTCTTTAACATCGCCAAGCACACTCGACATTTCGAAGGTGGGCTCTTCGTTGCCGCCACCACCTACGTTGCCGAAGACGGGCTCCTGGGTAGCCATGTTATAGGTAACAAGCACGTAGTCGCCGGCCTGGGCATCGGCAAACTGCTCGGCGAGCATAGCCGACACATATCGACGGGGTTCTTTCGAAGGAGCAAATCCGTCGATATAGTTCTCATCGCTCTCCCATACCTTAGTCATATATTCGTCTTCACCGACAGTGAATGTCTTGGCAGCAGAAGCAGCCACAACTACGGGATCGGCACCAAGGGCAACGTTATAAGTCACCTTTACGTAAGAACCATTATTGAGGATATAGTAAGGAAAGTTTTTTGAGCCAAGGAAGGCGGGAATGAGTTTCTCGGGGTTGAGATCGCCGGAGAAAGCCTGAGTCGAAGACAGAGCAGCCAACTGGTCGGCAAAGCCGCCGGCCTCTGCAAGCGCCTTGTTTGTAGCGTCTTTAGCAATAATGGCATAGTCATCGGCGGTGAGGGTGTATTCGCGAGTCTCCACCACAGTAGGGCGCTGGTCGGCATCATAGCCGTCGAGGTTATCCTTGTTCCAGGCATCCTCTTCGCAGGCCGTGAAGGCCACTGCGCATCCGGCCATAAGAATGGCGCGGCTGAGTATGTTGAATTTCATCGTCGGTAGTGTTTAGAAGTTGATTTTGAGCTTGCAGGCGTATGTGCGACCGAAGCTGTAGAAGATGCGATAGGCGTTCTGCCATGTGCCGATAGCGGTAGCGCTTGTCCAGCCGTCGACTACGTAGTTGTAGTTGAAGACATTGTAGACATTGCCTGATATACGGGCATCGAGATCGCCGATTTTAAACGAGTAGGCTGCCGAGAGATCGAGCTGCTGACCCCAGGGAATACGCCAGGGCTTGCCAACCTTGATGTTGCTGCCGGGGACAAAGTCGCTGTCTGAGATCTGATAGTCGGAATAGTTGTTGGCATTTACCACCCAGTCGGCCGACAGACGCCAGCCTTTGAAGGGGCGGAATGTTGCTGACATAGATGCTGTAGTCATAGCCGAGCCACCTACCTTCACACCCTTCTGCTCAAGAACAGCACTGAGGTGATTGGGCGCCATCATGCCGTCGGCAATCGTGGGCTTGAGCGAAGCAAGAGGCTGACCGTTGAGGTCGTAGAAGTAACCCTTGGCATTTGATGACCACTCATAGTCGGCAACAGAGAGCATGCCTTCGAGAGTGAGCCAGCGCACAGGTTCGTAGATGAGGTTGAGCTCGATGCCCATGTGGCGGGCGTCTACACCGGCCATGTTGAATACACCATAAGAGCCGTCATCAAGAGTAACCGAGCGTGATGTTGTCTTGTCGAGCCACTTGGTGTAGTAGGCATTGAGGTTTACGGTGAAGCTGCGCGAGTGGTAGCCATAACCGAGTTCGTATGACATAACCTTCTCGTTGATGGGGTTGGGGTTCACTGCATTGGATACTTCCTTTGAAATAAACACACCACGGGCGAAGAAGGGTGCACGGGAGATAAAGCCTGCGTTACCGTAGACGTTATTGTTGCGGTCGATATTATAGTTGATACCAAACTTGGCTGTGCCACCCAGATAGTTATACCAGGGCGAAGTACCATTGGCCTTGTCGTAGTAGAAACGATCGACACGGCGATAGCCGGTGTTGCTCAGCGAGCCCGAGAGAACAAGATTGAGTTTCTTGTCGAATGCGGTGTATTCGGCCTGAGCGTAGGCACCTTCCTGCTGAGTATGACCGTCGTAGTCACGATAAACGATGTCGCCCACAGTGAGTTTCTGGTTAACCCAGTCGAAGTTGGTCTTGTTGAACTCAGCGCGGTTAGCAGGATTCACAGTCGAACGGTTAACATCGTCGATGTAGTACTCACCGTCATAAAGGTCAATAATCTTGTTATTGTGTTCGCCGATATAATAGCGGAGGTCAATACCGGCTGTGATCTTGAGCTTGCGGTCAAAGAACTCATTTTTGTAGGTCGACACGAGGCCATACCACTGGTGCGAGTTATTGCTCTCCGACATAATCATGTTTGAACCGGTCTCTGAAGCCTCGTTCATCAACTGGATGCCGGCATAGTCAAATGTGCCGTCGGCGTTGCGGAAAGTCGTGTTGACTATACCATTTGATGCGCCATACCAGTAATTACGATAGTTGACATTGCCGATCTTGCGACCCTGACCGCTGTAGCCCTGGCCGTTTGCGATAGAGAAGTAGAAAGTAGTAGAGAGCGACGACTTTTCGTCAATCTGCCAGATATGAGCAAGCGAAATCTGGGGTTTGTGATATACGTTGCGCTGCGAGGTGCGACGCTGACCCTGACGGTCGAAACCATAGGTGGGATTGTAGCGATAGGGGCTCTCACCGTCCATGACACGCTTGGCATAAGTCTGCCACTCGTTGATAGAGAGACCATCCTGGTTGCTGCGCTGGTCGTGCGACTGAGGTGCACCAAATGCGGTGAACGAAATCTGGTGTCTGTCGTTGATGACCTTAGACACGTTCACGAAATAATTGTATGACAGGAAGTTTGTGCCCTGCACATAGCCGTCG
>CAZAME010000090.1:0-1702 GCA_964486445.1 uncultured Bacteroides sp.
AACATAGCGTTGAAGTCGCCATAGAAGAGAGCTTCCTGGTGGGGATTCTCGCCATAGCGCAGAGAGTGCTCATGGTCGATGGCTACTCGGAGTGCTGATGGGCGCTCTCCGGCGAAGTAGTTGAAGATTGCCGAGTCATATCCCGATGATACTGCAAATGCTTCTTTTGCCAGGAAGCGGCGGTCTTCGAGGGTTGTTGCTGCACAGCCATGCTTGTCGAGCATGCCGGCCAGGAAGGGATACTGGGCTTTTGAAGCCACGATGGCTACGTCGTTGAAGTTCTTGGCGGCAGCGCGGATGAGTGAAATGCCGCCTATATCAATCTTTTCGATGATGTCAGCCTCAGAGGCGCCACTGGCCACAGTCTGCTCGAAGGGGTAGAGATCGACGATGACGAGGTCTATTTCGGGTATTTCATATTGAGTGGTCTGGCTCTTGTCGGTTTCGTTGTCGCGGCGGGCAAGAATACCACCGAATACCTTGGGATGCAGAGTCTTCACTCGGCCACCGAGGATTGAGGGATAACCGGTGAGGTCTTCTACTGCGTCGCAGGGATATCCGAGCGATTCGATAAACGAGCGGGTGCCGCCGGTTGAGAGAAATTTCACACCATTGCGGTTAAGTTCGGCCAAAATATGGTCGAGACCGTCTTTGTGGAATACCGACACCAAAGCGGTGCGTATGGGTTTGAGCTGTTCTGACTGATTTGTCATTTCTGTATGCCTTGGGAAATTGTTAGTTGCCTTAATGGTTTAAAGTGCAAAATTAGCAATTTTTTCTGTGGCATGCAGCATATTACTACTGCTATTTTTCTCTGCCGGACTATATTTTTAAAGAAAAGATTAATGTTTTACGCGGCGCTGATATTCTATGGTCAATGCTATGTCGCATTTAGGTTGTTGTGAGAACTCTCGGCGGGATTGGAATGTTATGATTATGTATTATCAACATTGATTATTAACAAAAAACATAATAAAACTTGATATGAAAAAGACCGGTATTTTTTATGGTTCGTCGACGGGTAGTACCCGCGAGGCTGCTCAAATGATTGCAAAACAGCTTGGTGTAGCTGACGCCGATGTGCACGATGTGGCTCAGACGGCACCTTCGGCCCTTGGAGAATATGATAATCTGATTCTCGGTAGTTCTACTTGGGGTGCCGGTGAACTGCAGGATGACTGGTATGATTTTATCGCCGGTGCCGAGGAGCTTGACCTCAAGGGCAGACAGGTGGCGCTTTTTGGCTGTGGTGACGTGAACATGGGCGACACTTTCTGTGAGGCAGTCGGTGTGATCCGCGACCGATTGGCCGGCACAGGCGTAACATTTATCGGCGAGGGATATGGGGTAGAGGGTTATGGTATTACCGATAGCCATGCTTTTATTGACGGCCGTACTGCCGGTCTGTTGCTCGATCGTGTAAACTACGACAGCCTCACTGCCGACCGCGTGAAAGGCTGGTGCGACATAGTGAGGCTGTCGTTATGATATATTGAAAATTAACAACTACTGATAGTTGTCGCCGGCTCAGCGTGGAAGTACTTCAACGCTGAGCTTGTCGTATGCGCGGTCGGCTTTGGCGCGTGCTTCCTCAAGAGTGGGAGCTGTGGCGAGGATTACGGCCATGCGGCGGTGATCAACGACTTCAGGCTTGCCGAAGATGCGCATGTCGGTGCCCGGTTCGGCGAGCACTTGGTCGAGG
>CAZAME010000090.1:1712-6744 GCA_964486445.1 uncultured Bacteroides sp.
ATGTTGTCAAAGACTACCTTGTCGGTGTCGCCCTCGACGACGATGGCGCGCGATGCCGAGGGGCCGTAGAAGCGGATGCCGGGCACGGGGATGCCGAGCAGGGCGCGGGCGTGGAGGGCAAATTCGCTCATATCCTGCGAAATCATGGTGACCATGCCGGTGTCGTGGGGGCGGGGCGAAACCTCGCTGAAGATGACGTTGTCGCCCTTGATGAAGAGTTCTACTCCGAAGATGCCATATCCGCCCAGAGCATCGGTGACTTTGCGCGCGATGTCGCGTGCGCGCTCGATGGCGGTGTCAGACATGGGCTGCGGCTGCCAGGAGTAGCGGTAGTCGCCACCGATCTGTATGTGACCGATGGGCTCACAGAAGTTTGTGCCCGATATGCTGCGCACAGTGAGCAGCGTGATTTCATAATCAAAGTCTACGAAGCCCTCGACGATGACACGGCCGGCTCCGGCACGACCGCCTTCCTGAGCAATGCGCCATGCTTCGCCGACGTCGGCGAGGGTGCGCACCAGACTCTGTCCGTGGCCCGACGAACTCATGATGGGTTTCACCACACAGGGGATGCCGATTTCCTTGACAGCATCTACGAACTCCTCATAAGTCGAGGCGAAGCGATAGGGCGATGTGGGTACGCCGAGATCTTCGGCTGCAAGTCGGCGGATGCCTTCGCGGTTCATTGTGAGCAGAGCAGCGGTGGCAGTGGGGGTCACGTTGTAGCCTTCTTTCTCAAGTTCAACGAGCACGGGTGTGGCTATGGCCTCAACCTCGGGGATGATGTGGTCGGGTTTTTCTTCCTCGATGACGCGGCGCAGAGCTTCGCCGTCGAGCATGTTGAATACATGGCAGCGGTGTGCTATCTGCATGGCCGGTGCGCCGGCATATTTATCGCAGGCCACAACCTGCACGCCCATGCGCATGAGGGCTATTGCTACTTCTTTGCCGAGCTCGCCCGAACCAAGCAGGAGGGCTTTGCGGCCGACGGGAGTGTTTACTGAACCGATTTTGGTCATAACTGTGTAGGTGATAGTCGTTTTTATTGGTTTGAAAATTCTATGTTGTGTATTGTGAATGCAAAGATAGCTACATTTTTGCAATGCTGCGTTGTGCGGCGCTATGAAATGCAGTCATTTATGGTGCTGTTGACTGCACGATCACAAATCCACGTGGTGTGTGGCGCATAGCTACGAGAGAAAGGCTTAACAGGTCGGCGACTGCACTTTCTGTGGCGGCAGTAGACATGTGGGCCATGCGAGCCACTTCGAGCAGCCCGGCACCTTGATTGTCTGTTGCGCCGAGGCGTTCTAAGGCAGCCAGCACGGCTCGATGTGAGTCGCCCAGGGCTACAGGCGTGTCCTCGGCTGCGCGCTGCCATCCGCGCACCATCAGTGGATGAGCCACGATATTCTCGTCGGCCACACGGTAATATGCACGCCAGGAGCCGTCGTGCTCACGCGCCATCACCGGGCGCCCTTTGGTGCATGGGGCGATCTCGGCCACGATGACAACGGTGCCCTTGTCAACATTATAAGCGCGGAAATCCACCTGTTGCTCGGGGCGGCAATAGCTCTCGGCGGCAAGGCGCACGACGTATATGTCTTCTTCGTTGCGCACACCGGCGATAGAGCCGTTGTCTCTGACGCCTATGAGCAGGCGGCCTCCACGGTTGTTTGCGAAAGCCGACAGCGAGTGGGCAATCTTAGACGCATCGCTCACTGAGTGCTTGAAGTCCTGGCACTCGTGCTCGCCCTGTTCGATGAGCGAAGCTATGTGATAGCGGCCTTTGATAGCCTTGATGTCTTTGATCATGCCTTGCCGATAGTGCGGTTTCAGACTGGATATTGCAGATTTTCCGAGGTGGGGTTGTTGAGTACCTCGCTGAGGTAGCGGGCTGCCTCGGCACGGGCACTGTCAAGATCCATATAAGTGTAGTTGCCGCAGTCGCGGGCGGTTGCTCCGGGCACTTCGCCTGTGTAAGACGCGATGAACGCAAATGTCTCGCGTAGCAGCGGCAGAATGTCGACAGAGGTGTATTGTCCGCTAACAATGAGATAATTGCCTGTTAGGCAACCCATGGGGCCCCAATATATGATGCGGTTGGCCCATACCGGGTGATTGCGCAGGAAGGTGGCTGCCAGATGCTCCATGGCGTGTATAGCCTTGCCTGTGAGTGCCGGCATGCGGTTGGGTTCGGTCATGCGGATGTCAAAAGTGGTAATGGTGTCGCCCGATGGTGTGGTGTCGGTGCGCGACACATATACTCCGCGCTTGAGACGCAGGTGGTCGACGGTGAAAGATGCTATTTTTTGCATTGTCGGTAGGATATTGAGGCTTCAGACTTGGGCGAGAAGATTCTCAATGATGCTGAATGTGCGTCGTGGCGCATCTGACCAGAAGTCTTCATATTGGGCAATGTTGTCGGCTGCTCCGGGGGTGTCGCTTACGACGCGGATGGCTATGAAGGGCACACGGGCCAGATAACAGGTCTGAGCCACGGCGGCCGACTCCATGTCTACGGCCATAACATCGGGGAAATGGCTTCGTATTGAGTTGAGGGTCTCCACGGAGCTCACAAATATGTCGCCAGAGCAGATAAGGCCGTGGCGCACGTTGGTGGCATCGTTGAGAGCAGGCAGCGACGTGATATATGACGGAGCCTCGAAGTAGAGCGGGCAACCGGCGGCCTGTCCCCACTCTGTGCCAGGTCCACACCACACGTCGTGGTAGGCCACGCGGTCACCCACGACAACGTCGAGAATACCGGCTGCATTGCCGGCACCACCGGCTACACCTGTGTTGATAATGAGGGCCGGGTGGTAATTGTCTATCAGAGAGCGGGTGCTGAGGGCGGCGTTGACTTTGCCTATGCCACACTGCATAGCCACGACATTGCGGTCGCCGATTCTGCCGGTGTGGAATGTGTAGCCGTCTGTTGTGGTCTTGGTGTGGTCTTTGAGCAGATGGAGCAGAAGCTTCAGCTCTTTGTCCATTGCCACTATTATGCCAATGATCATGTTGAAAAAAAGTGCTGTTGGTGAGGGGATAAATGCATCAAGGTGTGGCGTCGGAGCCGGCGGCACACCTTGATGTGAGTCTATGTGTGGCACCCTGTGAGGCACCAGGCTTTTTTTAGCGGAACACGTACTGCGACGAGATTGACTGGAAGTCGTGTACTCGGCGGATAGTATCGGCAAACATGCGGGCGATGGAGAGGATGGTGCACTTTTTGCATCCCTTGGTGTAGGGGATGGAGTTGGTGAAGATCATTTCTACCAGGCCGCTCTTGTCTACCAACTCAGATGCGGGATCGCTCATGATTGCGTGGCTGGCGAGAGCACGCACGCTCTTTGCTCCGTTGGCGAGCATGAGGTCGGCGGCTTTGGTGATGGTGCCGGCTGTGTCGACCATGTCGTCTACGAGGATTACGTTTTTGTCCTTTACGTCGCCGATGACGGTCATCGAAGCCACAACATTGGCCTTGGCGCGCTGCTTGTGGCAGAGTACCAGGGGTACATCGAAGTATTTGGCATAGGAGTTAGCACGCTTGGCACCGCCAACGTCGGGAGTGGCGATAACCATGTTGTCGAGGTTGAGCGACTCGATGTAGGGCACGAATACTGACGATGCATAGAGGTGATCGACGGGCACGTTGAAGAAGCCCTGAATCTGGTCGGCGTGGAGGTCCATAGTGATCACGCGGTCAACACCTGCTGCGGTGAGCAGATCGGCCACGAGCTTGGCGGCGATAGACACACGGGGTTTGTCTTTGCGGTCCTGACGGGCCCAGCCGAAGTAGGGTATCACGGCGATGGTCTTTGCCGCAGATGCGCGCTTGGCAGCGTCGATCATGAGCAGGAGCTCCATGAGGTTGTCGGTGTTGGGGAAGGTCGACTGCACGAGATAGACCTCGCAGCCGCGGATAGATTCTTCAAACGACACCTCAAACTCGCCGTCGGCGAAGCGGGTGATGTTCATCTTGCCTAATTCGAGTCCGAGATCCTTGCAAATCTCCTCGCCCATGTAGCGGGAGTTAGTGCCGGCAAAAACTTTGATTGTTGGTGACATTGATTGAAATATGGTTAAAGAGTGGTATTGTTGTGTTGTTTGTTGTCTGTGGGTGTGTCGGCTGCTTCTGAGTCGTCGATGCGCCACACAACTGCCGAGTGTGCGGGCAGCGATGTGGCAAAGGGCTTGTCGGGAGAGAATGTCTTGACTGCAGGTTTGCCGCCGGCGAGGAGCTCGCGTGCGGTGACGCTGTCGGCCGGTTTTACTCCGAGGCACTCAAATGCGTGTGCGGGCAGGTTGATTTCCACGTCGGCATCTGTGTCCGAGAAATTCACGGCAACGAGCAATGTGGCGTCGGTTCCGCGTCGAAGGAAGGCGTAGTGGCGATGAGGGTTGAATGTCGGGTTTTCGTAGTTGACATACATCAAGTCGAAGAATGCGCCTTGTGATATAGCGTCTTCGCTGTTGCATAGGCGCAGCAGTCGGCGGTATTTCTCGCGTAGCGATGCTTCGGCCGGTGTGAGGCGGTCATTGCCGGGCTTGCCTTCGTTAAGCCATCGGCGCAGCGTGGGTATGCTCCAGTAGTCGAAGATTGTGGTGCGGCCGTCGTAGCCGCTGTATCCTTCTGCATCGGCTGCCGGTTCTCCCAGCTCCTGACCGGCGTATATCATCATTGCTCCTGTGCCGAGCATTGCGCTCACGGCCAGCGAGGGCATCACAAGCGATGCGTCGCCGGCATATTGTGCTGATGCAAAGCGCTGCTCGTCGTGGTTCTCGAGGAAGTTGAGCATGTTTGCTGCAATACCGTCTACCGTCTGCCAACAGCCCGTGATAGCTGCTGCCGACGTGTTTCCTGTCTGTATGGCCCGGAGGGTGTCGTAGAGATTGACTTTGTCGTAGAGATAGTCAAATCCGGCACCTATATAGCTGCGATATAGTGCCACGTCGTAGATTTCGGCTATGAATATGATGCCTTCCGATGCGCTCTTTACTTGTGGGATAGCCCATTGCCAGAACTCCA
>CAZAME010000091.1:0-6723 GCA_964486445.1 uncultured Bacteroides sp.
TGTGCGAGACCAAAGACGGCTTGCTCACATCTGTTGTAGAGCGCACTGCCATTTCCTATGACGACAAGCACAACATTGTTTTCACAGACGAAAACGGCAAGGAGCAGACTCTCGATCCGGCAACTCCGGTATCGATGAATCTTTGGGGCTTTACTCCCGATTACTTTGAGTATAGCGACCGCGAATTCCGCAAGTTCCTCGACCGCGACCTCAACACACCCAAGGCCGAGTTCTTCATTCCCCTTGCCATTGATGCTCTCATCAACTCGGGCGAGGCAACGGTGAAGGTGCTTGACACTGATTCGCGTTGGTTTGGCGTTACCTACGCTGCCGACCGCCCCGGTGTAGTCGCCAAGTTTGCCGAGCTCCACGACGACGGTACATATCCCGATAAACTCTTCTGATAGTCGCAATCTGCGCTACTATTCAGCGCCGACACACATATTCGCGCTGCCGCACAGCCGGTCTGTTCTACAAAAGAATTATGACAGCTGTGCGGCAGCCTGCTTTTTTAACATTTGTTGATTGCGACATGTTGTAGTACTATTGCACAATTCACAGAATTTTGTGAAATTTGCAAAAATATCTGCAATATGACCCCTATCAAAGACTTTGAGAGCCTGTCGGCACATTTGCGCGCCTCGGGCATCCGCAAGAAGATTGCTGTAGTTTGTGCAAGCGATGAAAACACAGAGAAAGCCGTGATGCGCGCACTCGAAGATGGTTTCGCTGATTTATTGATGGTGGGCCCAGGCGACATAATTGACCGTTTCAGTAGTTTGCGCCGATTTGGCGACAGGGTGCGAGTTATCGCTGTTGATGACCGCGACGAAGCCGCCCGCACAGCTGTGAGACTTGTGCGCGAAGGTGAGGCCGACGTGCTTATGAAGGGGCTTATCAACACCGACAATCTTCTGCGAGCTATCCTCGACAAAAAATGTGGCATTTTACCTGCCGGCAATGTGCTGTCTCATGTGACTATTGCTCAGATACCCGGTCGCGACAGGCTGCTGTTTTTCTCTGACGCGGCTGTGATACCTACACCTACTTTTGAGCAACGGGTGGCAATGGTGGGTTATCTCACTTCAACTTGCCGCAGTTTCGGCATTACTCGCCCGAGAGTGGCGTTGGTGCACTGCAGCGAGAAAGTCAATGCCAAAATGCCTGTCACGCTTGATTATGTGCGCATTGTTGAAATGAATCGCGACGGCGCATTCGGCGAAGCAGTAGTCGATGGTCCGATGGATGTCAAGACTGCATGTGAAGCTTCGTCTGGCGCAATCAAGGGTATTGTATCACCCATCGAAGGCCGTGCCGATGCTTTGCTCTTCCCCGATATTGAAGCCGGAAATGTGTTCTACAAAACAATAACTCTCTGGGCTAAGGCCCGCATGGCCGGTATGTTGTGCGGCACATCGGCACCGGTGGTGCTCCCGTCGCGCAGTGATTCGGCCGATTCAAAATACTATTCGCTGGCAGCGGCTTGCCTGCTATGAGAAATCACGTTTTCACCTGTTTATTTAATCTGCAATCTATCTGACATGAAAATTCTGACAGTTAATCCGGGTTCTACTTCCACGAAAATAGCTGTTTACAATGACCTTACACCGGTGCTTGTGTCTACAATCCGCCACAGTGTGGAAGACTTGTCGCACTTTGATAAAGTGCAGGACCAGTTTGATATGCGACTGGCATTGGTGCTTGATGAGCTTAAGCGCGACGGTGTGCCCCTTGATTTCGACGCCGTAGTTGGTCGCGGCGGTTTGCTTAAGCCCGTGCCAGGAGGCGTTTATGAAGTCAACGATGTCATGCTTGCCGAAATGGAGCATCCCTTGCGCAGTCATGCTTGTAATCTTGGTTGCCGTATTGCTTATGACATAGCCTCACGCATCCCTGGCTGCCGAGCTCTGATGGCAGACCCGGGTGTGGTTGATGAACTGGAAGATGTGGCACGCGTGAGCGGTTCGCCGCTGATGCCGCGTATCACCACATGGCACGCTCTCAATCAGCGTGCGATAGCGCGCCGCTATGCTGCCGAGTATACTTCGGTCCGCTATGAAGATCTAAACCTTATAATCTGCCATTTAGGTGGAGGAATATCAGTTGGTGCTCACCGCCATGGCCGTTGTGTCGACGTCAATAATGCATTCGACGGCGAGGGCCCGTTCTCGCCCGAGCGGGCAGGTAGCCTGCCTGCCGGCTCTCTTATCGATCTTTGCTATTCGGGTCGCTATACCATAGATCAGCTCAAGAAACGCATCAGTGGGAAAGCCGGCTTGGCATCGCATCTTGGCACGACCGATGTAGCAGCCATTATCGATAGGATAGAGAAGGGCGACGAGCATGCCAAACTCATTCTTGATGCGATGATATACAATATCGCCAAGAATATAGGTGCGGCTGCAGTAGTGCTTCGTGGTAAGGTGGATGCCATATTGCTCACTGGCGGTATAGCTCACGCAGCGTATGTCACCGATGGTATCAAGAACTATGTGGATTTTCTTGCTCCGGTGTATATCTATCCGGGCGAAGACGAGATGCTTGCGCTGGCAGCCAATGGCCTCGGTGCTTTGCGCGGCGAGCTTGAGGTGAAGCAATACGTATAATAACTCAGGATAACCAGTAAATCAAAAAAACTATGGTCTCAGCACAGCTTTTTGCCGAATATTTCAATGAGTATATCTCTCAGCCGGGATTTCTGCCGGATACCCCAGCAGGACTCTTCGAGCCCATCTCATATATGCTTGGCAGCGGAGGCAAACGCTTGCGCCCGGTGCTGTTGCTGACTGCTTGTGGCGCCCTTGGTGCTGATTTCCGCAAGGCCATGGGGCAGGCTGTGGGTGTGGAGATGTTTCATAATTTCACACTTTTGCATGACGATGTCATGGATCGCTCTGATATGCGCCATGGCAAGCCTACGGTGCACAGGCGCTGGAACGAGGCTACGGCTATCCTTTCGGGCGATGCAATGCTCACTTTGGCCCAGATGTGGATAATGCGTGCTGATCCACGCACTGCTATAGAGCTGGCAAATACATTTAACCTGGTGGCGATGGACGTATATCGCGGACAGCAATATGACATGGATTTCGAGACGCGCTCAGATGTCAGTGTGGCTGAGTATCTTGAAATGATACGCCTGAAGACGGCCGTATTGCTTGCCGGAGCGTGCCTTCTTGGGGCTACTGTTGCAGAGGCTCCCGACACTGTGTGTCAGGCATTGTGGCAATATGGCATAAATCTCGGCCTTGCCTTCCAGTTGCAGGATGATTATCTTGATACTTTTGGCGATGCCGCCATTTTCGGAAAGCCTATTGGAGGTGATATTGCCTGTGGCAAAAAGACTTGGTTACTGATAAATGCCATGGCTGAAGACACTGATGGGGCACTTGCCGCTGCGATGAGTCTTGAGAATCGTGAGCAAAAGATAAAGGCGGTCACTGATGTCTATAATCGCCTTGGTCTTGCCGGCCGATGCCGTGAACTAATTGCAGATTATACCCGCAAAGCCATCGACGCACTCGACGAGGTGGATATGCCGCAGGAATATCGTGATATCTTTGTGGGCCTTGCAAATAAGGCCGCCGTGCGCGATAAGTAAAGATTGCTATAGCTTGAATAGGGCAGATGCGTTAGCTGAAGTTATCTCGGCCAACGACTCCGGAGTAATGCCGAGCACATGCGCGGCGTGTGCTGCCGTGTGCACTATATAGGCACTTTCGTTGCGCTTTCCTCGCATTGGCACCGGTGCAAGGTAGGGCGAATCTGTCTCGAGCAAAAGGCGGTCAGTGCCAATGTCGGCCAGACAGTCGCGCACTTTGCAATTCTTGAATGTCACTATGCCGTTGATGCCGAAGTAGAAGTCGCCGGCCCGTCGGCGAATTTCTTTCACATTGTCTGTCGTGCCGCCAAAGCTGTGAAACACACCGCGCAGTCCGTTATTGCGATATTTTTCAAGAACTTCGAGCGTTGGCTCGAGTGCTTCACGGCAGTGTATGATTACCGGCAAATCATGTTGCAGGGCCCACTGCACTTGCATGTCAAGAGCGAGCATCTGCTCTTCACGCCGCGAGGTATCCCAATAAAGATCCATGCCTATTTCACCGACAGCCACGTAGGGTGTTCCGTCGGTGAGGTGCGACTCTATAATGTCGAGTTGCTCGCGCCAGTTGTCAGTCAGTTCGGTGGGGTGTAGCCCCATTGCCATGAACGTGTTTTTCGGGAACTGCGCTGCCAAGGTCTTCATCGGAGCTATAGTGTTCAGATCGACATTCGGAAAAATCATGCGCTCAACGCCTGCATCAATAGCCCGCTGCACAGTCGCTTCACTTTCTGAGCCAAAGTCTTCAAGATACAGATGTGTATGTGTATCAGTCAGCATAGATTATATATCAAACTTTTCGTCGGTGTCGTATATCAATGAAATAAATAATAGGACCACGGAGGAGGCGATAGGAGTGATATACCACCATTCGTTAATCGGTTGAAAAGCAGAGACAACCAGAAAATAGAGGATATACACCCCGTTGGCATCCGAAAGCCTGTTGTTTATAACTATGCTCCCTGGCTTTTTTATCCATATCCACAGAGAGTACGCGATAAATAAAAGCAGTGCTATTGTTCCGCAGATGGCTGGAAGAACCAATGACCGATTATAATTAATGAGCAGCAGACAGATGACTACCACAATCATGAGTGAATTCAGCACTTTACTTGTGTAAAACGCATGCAACCGCCGATGAATAATTTTTTGCTTCATAACGCAAATATAGTCATATTTTGTGATATGATTATGAGCTATTATATAAAAAGAGGCTGCATAGAGTGTATGCATCGGTTGTCGCTCTTGGCAAAGCGGGAGAATTTGTGTAAATTTGTTGTCACAAATGTTTATTATATTTTTTGCCGATGATAAGATTTAAAGTTTTATTTATAACACTATTTTTTGCTGTTATGACACAAGCCGCCAATCCGTTTTTCGAGGAGTTCAACACCATTCACAATACTCCTCCGTTTTCAAAGATAAATAATTCGCACTATATGGAGGCCATTGACCGAGGTATAGCTTTGGCCGCCAAGGAGATTGACGCTATAGCAACATCTAATGACGAGCCAACATTCGACAATACAATAGTTGCATTGGAGAAGTCGGGCGCTGATCTCAACCGCGTGCTTAATGTTATGTATCCGATGCTGTCGGCCAACAGCGACGATGAACTTATGCAGTTATCGCTTGAGGCATCGGGTAAACTTAGCGAGCACTCTACAAACATTATCCTCAATGCCGATCTGTGGAAGCGGGTAAAGGCCGTGTATGACAAGCGCGCCGATCTTCACCTCAATCCCGAGGATTCCATGCTGCTCCAGACAACATACGACTCATTTGCATTGTCGGGTGCTACACTTGAAGGCGATGATCGCGAGGCTTTCCGCAAGCTCAGCGCGCGTCTGTCGGAGCTTACAACTACCTTCGGGCAAAACGTGCTCAAAGAGTTGAATACTTATGAGATATGGCTCAAGGCCGACGATCTGGCCGGCCTGCCCGAGAGTTCGGTTGAGGCTGCGGCATTGGCTGCTAAGGACAAAGGTCGCGAAGGCGAGTATCTGTTTACACTTGCTCAGCCCACATACATGGCCTTTATGAAATACAGCGACCGCCCCGACCTGCGCAAGCACATGTGGACTCTCTACAACAGCCGTAATACCAAGGGTGAATACTCAAACCTCGAAGTTCTCACTGAGATAGCAGATACACGTCGCCGGATTGCGAATCTGCTTGGAAGCAAGACGTATGCCGAGCATTCGCTGCGACGCACCATGGCCCGCAATCCTGAAGGCGTTTTCAATCTTCTTGATCGTCTGCGTGATGCGTATAAGCCCGCGCAGGAGCAGGAATTCAAGCAATTGCGCGAGTTTGCTTCGCAGCTCGAAGGACATGCGGTAGACTCTATAATGCCTTGGGACTACAGCTATTACAGTGGCAAACTCAAGGATAACACTTATAGCTTCAACGAAGAAGAGCTTCGCCCATATTTCGAACTCAATTCTGTAATCGACGGTGTTTTCGGTCTTGCGGGTAAGCTTTATGGTATCTCGTTCAAAGAGAATCCTGAAATTGAAGTATATCATCCTGATGTCAAGGCATACGAAGTTACAGACAAAGACGGTGCTTTCCTCGGCGTTATATACACCGATTTCTTCCCTCGCGAAAGCAAGCGCCCCGGTGCATGGATGACGGGTTTCCGCGACGAGTGGAAGGATGCAGCGGGCAATCATCGCCCTCAGGTGTCTATTGTCATGAACTTCACAAAGCCTACTGCCGACAAGCCGTCGCTGTTGACTCCATACGAAGTCTCGACTTTCCTGCATGAATTCGGTCATGCTCTGCATGGCTTGTTTGCCGACACACGCTATTCATCGCTGTCCGGCACATCGGTGTACCGCGATTTTGTTGAGCTGCCATCGCAGTTTAATGAAAATTATATGCGCGAAAAAGACTTCCTTGATTCGTTTGCCCGCCATTATCAGACCGGTGAACCAATCCCGGCCGATCTGCTTGAGCGCTTTATCGCTTCTTCGCAATACGCTGCAGCCTACGCATGCATGCGTCAGTTGGGCTTCGGATATGTCGATATGGCATGGCATTCAATCACTGAGCCTGTTGCCGATCCTGTGGCATTCGAGCTCGATGCTCTTAAGAGTGTGAATATGTTTGATCCGGTT
>CAZAME010000092.1:0-6707 GCA_964486445.1 uncultured Bacteroides sp.
CATGAAACTTAAACGTAAGTAATAAATCCTATTCCAATAAGAAACAGGCCGTGCCCGATGCACGGCCTGTTTTTTGTTATGTAAGCCTTTAAGTGCGCCACGCTGTTGGCTGGGCGTATTTTGAGGGTATTTTTAGTTATAAGTTGACATTATGTGCGAAAAATCGCTAAAATCATATTTTTTTGCTCGGGGATGCAATATTATTGAAAGAAAATCGTTAACTTTGCATAATCTGTGACTTGATAATCTACATCATAAACTACGATAAACCAATATTTAGAGAATAAAATATGAAAAAATTGCTCTTGACGTCTGTGCTCGCATTCGGATGTCTTCTTGGTGCCAACGCTGAGAAGGTGTCGACGGCCGAGGCTTCAGACTACGCCGTGCGCTATCTGAATGCACGCACGCAAAAGACTTACACAGTAAACTCTATCGAGCAGTTTGGCGATGTCTACATTGTCAATCTCAACCCGGGCGGCTGGGTGATCGTGTCGACCGACGATGCGGCACTCCCCGTGATAGGCTACAACGCCACGGGCGCGCTCAACCGATTCAATATGCCAACGAACATGCAGGGTATGCTTAAAGTGTACTCAAAGGGTGTGCGCACTCTGGCGCAAGACGGCGTGAAGCGCAATGCCGCGTGGAACTCTGCAGCCGGCACAATGAGCCGCGCCGAGGGTTCGCCGGTATCGCCTCTGATCAAGGTGAACTGGAACCAGACCGAGCCTTTCTGGAAGTATTGCCCCAAGGCCGGCGGTGATGCACTGGTGGGATGTGTGGCCGTGGCTACCTCGCAGGCAATGAGCGTGCAGCAGTATCCCGACCGCCCCACGGGCTACAAAAGCTATACTTGCGCAAACTATGGCCGACTGACCATAGACTTCGACGCCGAGCAGCCTTACAACTGGAGCAACATCATGTCGGGCGCCAACCGCTATGACGAGGCAGCACGCCTGCTCTTCCACGCAGGTATGGCCGTGGAAATGATGTATGGCACAAGTGGCTCGGGTGTCTACACCAACCGCCTGTATATCATCCGCGACGCTCTTGTAAACAACTTCAAGTATAAGGCCGACGAGGTGCAGTTCTCAACCCGCGCACAGTATCGCGGCGACTGGGAGCAGATGCTGCTGAGTGAACTGCAGGCCGGCCGCGCACTGGTTTACAACGGTGTCGACGAGGCCAACAGCGCCGGTCACAGCTTCAACCTCGACGGTTTTGACGGCAAGGGTCTCTTCCACGTCAACTGGGGCTGGGGCGGCACAGGCAACGGCTACTTCTCTCTGGCTCAGCTGAGCTATGGCGGTCACACCTACTCCGACCAGCAGAGCGCTGTGTTCGGCATCGGTTCGCCCAACAAGAATCTGCGCAAACTCGAATTCACCGACTACGTTGTGGAAAGAGGAACCCCCGTGGGCCACGGCATCGCATCGGTGCTGATCAACGGCGAGTTCGTGACCTCGGAATATGAGGTGAGCATCAACGGCAGCCGCAACAATAACGGAGGATACAATGATATCCCCTTCAGCTATGAAAACGGCATGGTGAAGCTGAGCCGCGATATTCTTGACAACGAACAGAGCTTCTTCGTGGAGGTTAACGCCAAGCACAAGACTTCGGGCGAGAGCATGACTCAGGGCTACACCATCAATGTTGTTGCCAAGCGCCCGCTTGACCAGGCATCGAGCGTAACCTACGACCGCGCCAAGAAGGTGCTGACCGTGCACTCAAAGCACAACACCGTGTGCACAATCACCAATGCCAACGGCACTGCTGTGGTGAACAACCAGACAATGCAGCCCCTGCCTCAGGTGTCGGTAGACCGCTCACTGCTGTCGAGCGGCCGCAACACCGTGACACTGAAAAACGGCAACGACACCAAGACTTTTGTGGTTGTTCTGCCCTAAACTCATCACACAACTAACTAAATAAGCAAAATAGAAAAGCTATGATACAGCCTATATATAAATATGCATTATTAGCCGCCGGCATGGCTATGCTGGCCTCGTGCGGTGAGTCGAAAGACGACGGGCCCAAGGAGAATGTAGACCCCAATTCGGTGGCAATCACCCTGACTACCGAGGTCTTCACCCAGGCCAATGTCACCACCGAGCACAAAGACGGCGACGCCATCACCGTCTTCACCAAGCAATATAACTCGCCCGAAGCTGTCGACCTGGTGGCTCCCGCCAAGGGTGTGATGCAGGGCGCCAACTGGACAATGACCCCTGAGATAAGACTGAGCAAGGGTCAGGTGGGCTTTATATATATAGTGTCGCCCTACGACGCTTCCTACACCACCCCCAAGGCTATCCCCGTGGATCTGTCGAAGCAGGTAGACCTGCTCTACTCGGGTGCATCGGTGCCTGTGTCGTATAACTCAAACAAGGCCAAGGTGACACTGAAGCATGCGCTGACCCTGGCGTCGTTTAACATCGCCTCTGACGGCTACACCGGCGCAGGCAAGCTCACCGGCATCACCGTGGGCGGTACTCGCGTATACTCGGCAGGTACACTCGACGCCTCGACCGGCAAGGTGACCGGCACCGACCGCAACACCGTGAATGCATCGTTCAACGCCAACATCTCGGCCGAGGGCTTCAAGGAAAACCTCCCCGGCATGTGGATGATACCTTTCTCGACACAGAATGCATCGGAAGCCGACGCAACGACAATCACTTTCACCATCGACGGTCGCAGCTATGCTCTTGAGCTCCCCGGCGCCGACCTCAATACCGGTCTGCAGACAATCTATCACCTGGTGCTCTCGAACCACGGTCTGCAGTTCATCCCCACCCGCACCCAGCAGGTGTCGCTCAACCAGAACAGCGACAGCTTTGAGAAGCTCGAGGGTCACGGCATCATCAGCGTGACTGTTGAAGGCTCGCAGTGGCTGCAGCCTCTCTTCAGCGGCTCAGAAGTTTACGGTACACTCGTTTGGGGAAATGACATGGCTACCTACAATGGTACGTCGACAATCAAGTTCGCCGACGCAGGCCAGCACAACGTAGTGATTGAAACCTGGGGCTCGACAGGCTTCGAAATCCCCACCCTCGAAGGTGTGAGCGAAATCAGCTTCGTAGATTACGAATAATCGCCAGATAAGATCTTATACAACGCTCCCGCAGTCATTCAAGGCTGCGGGAGCGTGTTGTTTATAATAGGCTTGATAGCTTAATTGTCTGCAATGGTAGCAGGGACTTCGACAAGTCTGACGCTGCGGAGGCCGAGGCGCGCCTGCAGATATTCGCTCAGCCGGGTGCGGGTGGGCTGCGCTACCCGGCCCGAGAATACCACCATAGCCACCGACACGGTGTCGAGGCGGTGTGCGCTGATGTTGCTGAACAGCACCGAGCGGCTGATGGCAATGTCGCGCACCTCGGGGAAGAGCACTTTCAGCTCGGGAGTGATGCGCAAGGCAACAGAGTCGTCGACACGGCGCAGGGCCATGACAGCCCGCAGAGAGTCGATTGTGGTCTGCTTGGCGGCGATGGCCGTCTGCGCGAGTTCGTAAATATCACGGACAGAGGCGCCGGAGAGGTCGGCAGTCGTGGGGGTGTCGCTGCCCTGCACAATGTTGAGCGCGGTGCCGGCCATGCCATAGAACTTCAGGCGGGAATTAAGTGCAAGTTCGAGCGAATCAACAGGCAGCGGGCGGCCGATGAGAGTGACCGTGAGCGAGCGGGCACCATGGTCCATTGTGGCATTATACCCGAGCACGTGGGTGCCAGGGAAGTCGAATTCGGCGTTGACGAAGCGTGTGGCATTCATCTGGAAGCGATTCTCGCGCAACATATTATAAGTAAGATAGATGCTTGGCAGGAGCGTGAGCACTGCCACGGAATAGACCAGGCGGCGCACACGGCGTGCACGGGCGGGGTGGACATCGACAACGCATTTATAATTCATGAGCTTGACGCCGATGAATGTGGCGAGGCCGATGTAGATGGAGTTGATGAGGAAGAGATAGAAGGCACCGAGGAAATAAGCCGGCTGCATGGTGGCTATGCCATAGCCGGCTGTGCAAAGCGGGGGCATAAGAGCTGTGGCAATAGCGACGCCGGGGATGACATTGCCCTTGCTGCGCGAGCCGATGGCAAGGATGCCGGCACCTCCGCCGAAGAAGCCGATGAGGACGTCGTAGATGGTGGGCGACGTGCGGGCAAGCAATTCGCTGTGTCCCTCGCTCACCGGCGAGATGAGGAAGTAGATGGTAGAGGCAATCACCGAAAAGCCGGCCGCCATAGCCAGATTTCGCAGTGAGCGCTTGAGTAGGGCGAAATCACGGATGCCGACGCCTAAGCCTATGCCAATGATGGGGCCCATGAGCGGTGAAATGAGCATGGCGCCGATGATGACAGCCGTAGAGTTGGTGTTGAGGCCAAGGGAAGCTATGAGGATGGCTATGACGAGTATGAGGATGTTTGGGCCGCGGAACGATACGCCATCGCGAATGTCTTTCTCGGCATCGGCCTGGGGCACCATGAAGTCGCCGAGAGCAAAGTAACCGGCAATCGACCGGCGCAATCCTGTGAAAAATCTATTCATAAGGTAGCAAAGTGTGATGAGTCGTGTTTTGAGTCTTATTGACAGAAAAATAACATCGACACAAGGATATTTGTTTTTCGGCGACAACAAATAGCGCACGGCCGGTGTTTCAAAAAATATAGAGAACAAAAAACCTACTCAAAAATATGTCAGATAAACCCCTGCTGCTGATTATAGGCGGAGGCTTCGGCGGCCTCAACCTTGCCAAACACATAGACCGCGACAAATGGCGCGTGATCATCGTAGACAAAAACAACTATCACTCCTTCCCTCCCCTGTTCTACCAGGTGGCGACCTCGGGGCTCGACTCGTCGAGCATATCCTTCCCGCTGCGCCGCGAGCTCCACAAGCGCAGCATGAGAGGTGTTGACTTTCACTATGGCGAGGTGTCGGAAATACGCACCGACAGGCACGAAGTAGTCACCCAATATGAGACCATACACTATGACAAGCTCGTGATAGCCGCCGGCTCTACCAACAACTTTTTCGGCATCAAGGACCTCGACAAGCATGTCAACACAATAAAGACAACCCCCGAGGCAATACGCTGCCGCAACGACATGCTCACCCGTCTGGAGCAGGCATCAGTGTGCACCGACCCCGAGCGCCGGCGCAAGATGCTCACTTTCACAGTCGTTGGCGGTGGCCCGGCCGGAGTGGAGGTTGCCGGCGCCCTTGGCGAGATGAAGCGATATATTGTGCCGCGGGAATATCCGGGGATAAACCGCGACGAGGTGACGATAAACCTCATTGAAGGCAGCGAGTCGATACTTGGCTTTCTGCCAGAAAATCTGCGACATAAGGCAGCACGGTCGCTCGAGCAACTGATGGTGAACGTCTACACGTCGCGCACGCTCAAGACATACGAAAACAACCTGATAACATTCACCGACGAGTCGATAGAGCCGCTCTACACCGAGTCGCTGATATGGACAGCCGGAGTGACCGGGTGCAGCTTCAAACTCACCGGTACCGACGTGACGACTGGTCGCGGCAACCGCTTCGTCGTCGACCAATACAACCGCGTGGAAGGCATCCCCGACGTCTTCGCAATAGGCGACATATCGCTGCACACCGACGAGCGCTATCCCCACGGTGCTCCGCAGCTGGCGCAGACGGCAATACAGCAGGCACGCACACTGGCGCGCAACCTCAACTGCGGTGAGTGGCGATATGAGTTCAGCTACCGCGACAAGGGCACAATGGCAACAATCGGGCGCAACCGCGCTGTGGCAAGCATAGGCCGGTTTAAATTCAGCGGCTACTTCGCATGGCTGACATGGATGATGGTGCACCTGATAACGCTGATGGGTATGCGCAACCGCATTGTGGTGCTCATCAACTGGATATGGGCTTACTTCTCGTTCAGCTCGTCGCTACGGCTTATAATGCGGCAGGCCCGGCTTCCGCTCCGACACTCCGGAGATTAACATTTATTTTACCGGGCAGATTAAACCAAACGGCCCTATCAAGCGTCTTAATAGCAGACATAAAAATTAAAAAGTTAACTATTAAGCTCAAAAAACAAGGTTTGTCACCTGCAATAACACAAACGACAATGTATACTCATTCTTTCTCTCTCTTTTATTAAGCGGGAGCGCCGTGTAACCCACCACCTTCGGCGCTCCCGCTCATTTTCAGCCCTCGGTGGTGGATGAAGCAACGCAATTTTGCGATAAAAAAGGCGAAAGTCTTGTTTTGTTCGCGGCTTTCAATTACCTTTGTTATCGATACCCTCCGGGGTATGACTCCATCGGAAATACATTAATAATCAAATACCCTAAACACTACAGATCCTATGGAAAATCAGGAACTTATCAAGGAAGTTACCGCCAAGGCACAAACATGGCTTGGCGATGCCTACGATGAAGAAACCCGCAGCGAAGTGCGCCGCATGCTCGACGCCGAAGACCCCACAGAACTTATCGACTCTTTTTACAGAGACCTGGAATTCGGCACAGGCGGTCTGCGCGGCATTATGGGCGCCGGCACCAACCGCATGAACATCTACACCGTTGGCGCCGCCACACAGGGTCTTGCCAACTACCTTAAGGAGGCATTCAAAGACCTGCCCGAGATCTCGGTAGCCGTGGGCCACGACGTGCGCAACAACTCGCGCAAATTCGCCGAGATCGTAGCCGACATCTTCTCGG
>CAZAME010000093.1:0-6317 GCA_964486445.1 uncultured Bacteroides sp.
AGAAGCTCAACTTCAAGGTTATCGAGTTCAACAAAGACAGCAAGCGCATCATCCTCTCTCACTCTCGCATCTTCGAAGACGAAGCTCGCGCTGAGAAGGCTGCTGCTCGCAAGCCCAAAGCACCCCGCCGTGCTGAGGAAGCTCCCGCCGCTGCTGCTCCCGCTATCGAGAAGACCACTCTCGGCGACCTCGAAGCTCTCGCAGAACTCCGCGAAAAGCTCGCAGGCAAGAAGTAATCAATACTTCCATCATACTGAAAAACCGCGCCCCTCGACAGGAGCGCGGTTTTTTATTACCTCTATTTTATATTTATAGTTAATAACTATTGCTGAAGATTTGCAGCTACGGCTGCCGCCATGTCGGCATGACGGGCACGGGCACAGTCAAAGAGGCGCATCTGATTGCGAGCACGCACAAGATTGTGCTCAGGGTAGGCTATCTTATAATATGTGTCGCCCTGAATGTAGTCGACAAGGAAGCGCACTGCCTGCATGAAGGGGAACATCTCGGCAGCATGAGGCAGATGCTCTATCTCCTCAGGAGTGAGAAACTCGCAGGCTGTGCTCAGATATCCTCGGATGAAAGCCTCGAAAATATCGAATCTGAAGTCGATCTTGTCATATTCGGGTGAATCCTCGGGCATTGTGTTGCCGGCGGTGCGCATGAAGTCGCCTACATCCGAAAACACAAAACCGGGCATGACCGTGTCAAGGTCTATAACACACAGGAAGTCGCCGGTTTTGGCATCAAAGAGCATGTTGTTGACCTTAGTGTCGCAGTGACACACGCGCTTGGGCAGACGCCCCTCGGCATACAGACGGTCGGCAAAGGTCATCTCATGAGCATGACTGCGTATTTCCTCAACAAGCGGCATAACCTCGGCCGCGCGGCCTACCGGATCGGCCTTCACAGCCTCCTCAAGCTGCCGAAGCCGCAGCGACATGTTGTGAAAATCAGGAATAGTCTCGCCAAGTTCATCGGCAAGCGAAGTGAGGCGGGCCTCAAATCGGCCAAACTCACGGCCGGCCAACTCGGCGTATGCCGGATCAACGGTGTCGTATGACGCCGAGTCGGGGATGTATACCATCAGTCGCCAGTAACTTTCGCCGTCAAAATAATAAGTCTTGCCGGTATCCGACTTAATGAACCGCAGCACGTGGCGGTCAATGTCGGCATCATTTTCAGCCTCCAGGCGCGAGCGCAGGAGCGCTGTCACCCGGTCGATATTGTTCTGCAGCAGGTCAACGTCCTTGAAGATATTGTGGTTTATGCGCTGCATCACATAATCTGGAGCAGCTGCATCGGCTGTGCGCACGACGTATGTGTCATTGATGAGACCGCTGCCCATAGGCTTTATCTCAGCAACAGCACCAACTTCAGGGAAATGCGCTACAATCTGGTTGAGTTTTTCCATGTTATTAATTTATATCATTATAATTCTGGTTATTGCAATATTACCAACCGCCGGAAGCCCCTCCGCCTCCGGTGCTGCCTCCGCCGAAACCTCCACCGGAGAAGCCTCCACCACCAAATCCGCCTCCTGAACGATGTCCGAGTGATGAGATAATGCCTCCGGCAATAACAGCGCCGGCCACGTCTTCCTTGCGAGGGATGATAAATGGGCGACGAGTGGTGTGATGACACGACAGGCAGGTGTATTCGCGCACGCCGTGCCCCTCAGAGCGCGTAGTGGCGGGCACTGTCACTCGGTCGCAAGTGTGGCGACAAGTGCGCGCATGACACTTTTCACACTCTATATACCCGCTGTCGGGGGTGACAAACGGATATATGTCGGTCTCACCACAGTGAGGACACAACCATACATCATAATCCACAGAGTTGATCTTCTCCTCGAGGTCCTGCGACGGAGTGAGATAAAAGTTATCTGATTCCTCATCGAGCTTTTGCATGACGGTGCCACAGTTAGGACACTTACGTGGCGCATTGCGCAGCCGGTGGAGATAATAGCGAAGCGGCAGATACACCACCAACGGCACACCCATTCCAAGGAAACATATAGCAAAGGCTGCACGCTTGAGCGAATCAAGCGCATCATATCTATTAGGTGACCGCCATTTCACAGCCACACATCCCGCAAGAACTATGGTGAGTACTACACCCAGAACAAACCACATAAACAGCAGGCTGCCAAGTGTCACCGGGTCGTCGTCACCGGGTCGGGTGCGGGCTTCCGGCTGATCTGAATGCAGCTCATCGGCTACCGAGGGATCTTCAAGAATTGAGCCGATGCGGTCAACAGCCCTTAGCACACCGGCGCCATAATCACCGCGCGCAAAATCGGGAGCCATATCATCGCGGATTATGCGATATGCCACGACATCGGGGAGCACCCCTTCGGTGCCGTAGCCCGTGCGGATAACAGCACGGCGCCTGTCGCGCACCACGAGCACAAGCACTCCATTATCCTTGTCATCCTTGCCTATACCCCACTCTTCAAAAAGCCGGGTGGCAAAGTCATTTTCATCAGTGTCTACATCGTCGACCACCACAACTGCAACCTCAGCCGTTGTCTGCCGGCGTATATCCGCCAGGCGACGGTTAATGGCCTGCTCAACATCGGCTGGTATAATATCATCAGGATCCGACAGATGGCGCGACCGGTCGGCGCGCTGCACATTGGGTAGATCGCCCACAGTATGGGCCGCTGACAGCGACGGTGCACACACCGCAACCGCCAAGGCCACTATTACCATATAGAGGAGTCTCAGTGAATATCTCATTACTTATAATATGCCGTTTTATTATATTAAACAGCCGGGAGGCTCATGCCGTTCAGTTTACGATACAGATCAAGCGCATAGACATCGGTCATTGACGACACATGGTCGACCACCGACTGGAGCTTGCTGTAGATATCAGGTGCGGCGTAGTCATACTGCAAAGGCATCTTGGCAAGCAGGAGCCTGCTGTAGTTGAGTTCGGGGAAACGCACTGCATCAGTGAGCTTTTCCATAAGGAAAGTAATGATGCGGTTACCGGCGAGCTCAATGTCAACAACATCGGGCGCATTATAAATCTTAGCCCATGACAAAGCGTTGCAGCGCTCATAAGCCTCTCGCTCGATACCCTCAATGCCACGCACAAGCGACCCGGTGAATTCTCCTGCAAGAATGGCTTCTTCATTAGCTAAAAAGACTTCTGCAGCTCGGGTGACGAGCGCTCCGATAACGCATGAGCGCAGATATGAAATCTGTTCGTTAGGGTCAGGCACACGCTGCATGATGTCGATGCGGCGCTCAAGCACAGATCCATCGAAAAACGATAGTAACGCAGCCTTGACTTCCTCGGTGGTGAGAATCTTGAGTTTGTGCGCATCCTCTATATCCATCACCTCATAGCAAATGTCGTCGGCTGCCTCAACAAGATACACCAAAGGATGACGCGCATATCGCACCGATCCCTCTGGCGAAGGCAAACGCAGCATTCCAAGCCTATCGGCTACGCGACCAAAGGCATCGAGTTCTGAATCAAAAAAGCCGAATTTACCCTTCTCACCGGCAAGTGTGGAATCGTAAGGATACTTGACTATCGACGCAAGCGTGGAATATGTCATGGCAAAGCCACCGGGCCGGCGACCTTTAAACTGATGCGTTAACTGGCGGAAGGCATTGGCATTTCCTTCAAAGTGTATAAAATCATTCCACTGACGCACTGTGAGCAGACCACGCAGGTCGCGCCCTGCCCCCTCGCTGAAAAATGTGGAGATTGCTTTCTCTCCCGAGTGTCCGAAAGGCGGATTGCCCAGATCGTGAGCAAGGCATGCAGCTGCCACGATGTCGCCGATGTCGTTAAGTTTATCCACCCACGGCTCAGATGCATATTTACCACGCAAACTCTGAGCGACGGCATCGGCCATAGACTTCCCAACACATGCCACTTCAAGACTATGAGTCAGTCGGTTGTGCACAAAGATACTGCCGGGTAGCGGAAACACTTGCGTCTTATTCTGCAGACGGCGGAAGGGACTCGAAAAAACCAGGCGGTCATAGTCGCGACGGAAGTCACTGCGGCCACCAGAGATATCGTTGTGATAATCCTCGAGACCAAATCTTTTGTCATCAATAAGTTTTTGCCAGTGCATCATAACCGATGGAATATCATGATAAAGCGTATGCGCGACAGAGTTGCCTGCAGTGTCAGACAGTCATTTCACCCGACACCGACACCTCGAGCACGGCTTTGACCTGAGCGGCATCATAGCCCAGCCCGAAGAGGTGCATCATCTTGGTTATGGCGGCCTCGCAGGTTATGTCGTGACCCGAGACCACACCGGTGCCGGCCAGCAGATCACCCGCCACATAGCGTGTGGGGTGCACACTGCCGTTGACACATTGGGTGACATTGAGGATTACAATGCCCCGCTCCACTGCCTCGCGTACTGCCGAAATAAACCATGACCCGGTTGGCGCATTGCCTGCTCCGTATGTGCGCAGAACAATACCCTTAATACCCGGAGTGGCAAGAAGATAGCGCAGCGTCGACTCGGTGATGCCGGGGAAAACATCTATGAACATCACCGACGGATCAAGCTCGAGATGAGTGCGCAGCGGCGGATGCACTGCAACACGCCGCAGCGATTCTTCGTTGAAGTGTATGCTCAGACCGATTTTGGCGAGCGACGGATAGTTGTTGCTCTTAAAGGCATTGAAGTTGTCGGCGCTCATCTTGGTCGAGCGGTTTCCGCGCCAGAGGTAATTTTCAAAAAGTATTGCCACCTCCTGCACCATTGGTTGGTCGTCGGCTGTGCGCGCAGCTGCAATCTGCAATGCCGTGATGAGGTTTTCCTCACCGTCGGTGCGGACCTCGCCGATAGGCAGCTGCGATCCGGTGATAATCACCGGCTTGGCAAGATTCTCCAGCATAAACGACAGCGCTGAGGCTGTGTAGGCCATTGTGTCGGTGCCGTGGAGCACCACAAAACCGTCATAGTTGTCGTAATGATTGCTGATGGCCCGTGCTATCTGCCGCCAGTGCGACAGATTCATGTCCGACGAGTCGATCGGTGGGTCAAACTGGCAATTATCAATCACATAGTCGAGCATCCTGATCTTAGGGACATTGTCAATGAGGTGCGTGAAGTCAAACGGCTTCAGCGCATGCGTGGCGGGGTCTTCAATCATGCCAATTGTGCCACCTGTGTATATGATGAGGATTCTCGGCTTGTTCATTTCAGATTCTAAAAAGTATGGGAAGGAGAAGATATGATGTTGCTACTTCACTTGCGCACCGGGGGTGATCGGTGAGTCGGGCGAAATGACGGTGAGTGAACCATCGGCATTAACTGCCGAAAGAATCATACCCTGCGACAGGATGCCGCGCAGCTTGCGCGGAGGCAGATTGGCGATAAACACCACCTGCTTGCCCTTGAGCTGCTCGGGCTGATAATATTGCGCGATACCGCTGACGATGGTGCGTGATCCAAGTCCGTCATCGATTGTGAATTTGAGCAGTTTATCGGCTTTAGGCACTTTCTCGCACTCAATTACTGTACCCACGCGCAGATCGGCGCGGCAGAAAGTGTCGAAGTCTACATCGGCAGCCTGCGGTTCTGCCTTCCAGTTATTTATTTTGTTTTCCTGCTTGATGCGCTCAAGACGCTCGATCTGCGGGCGTATACCTTCGTCGTCGATCTTTTCAAACAGCAGCTCAGGAGAGCCAAGTACAGTGCCCACTGCGACAACATCGGCGCGACCGACCATATCCCACGACAGCTCTCCAAGACCAAGCATGCGGCATAGTTTTTCCGACATGAAAGGCATGAAAGGCTCAAATGCCACTGCTATATTTGCACAAATCTGCAAAGCTACATTAAGCACGGTTGCCACACGAGGCATATCGGTTTTGGCAAGTTTCCATGGCTCTGTCTCCTGGAGGTATTTGTTGCCGAGACGGGCTATATTCATAGCATCGCGCAAAGCATCGCGGAAATGGAAGGTCTCTATAGCGTCTGAGAGCGAGGCACTGATAGCCTTGAGTTCTGCAATGGCTTCGTTGTCTACCGGCTGCAATTCGCCGGCAACGGGTACAACGCCCTCGAAATATTTCTGTGTGAGCACCATCGCGCGGTTTACAAAGTTGCCGAGGATTGCCACAAGCTCGTTATTGTTGCGGGCCTGGAAGTCGCGCCAGGTGAAATCATTGTCTTTGGTCTCAGGGGCGTTGGCAGTGAGGACATAGCGCAGCACATCCTGTTTGCCGGGCATATCCTGCAGATACTCATGAAGCCACACCGCCCAATTGCGCGAGGTGGATATCTTGTCGCCCTCGAGGTTGAGGAATTCGTTGGCAGGCACATT
>CAZAME010000094.1:0-6277 GCA_964486445.1 uncultured Bacteroides sp.
ACCCTCCCCCGAGTCATCACTCGCTCCACCGCCGAGATCTACGACACAACAACCCCCGACACCACCACACCCCCGCAAGACCAACCCATAGAAGTACGGCCCCAAGAACCATCCACCTACCACACAACCACATACAGCTACGATTCGACCCACAAACACCCGAGGGCCGAAGGTCCTCGCCTTTCAGATAACCGGGTCTTACCGAGCACAGCGAGGTTAGTCCCGGCAGACCACCCACACAGTAGCCCGAGTCTGCAAAGACTCGCCTTGAACCACAAGCGACCCTCGCCAACCCATATTAGCCCTATCAGACCTATTGGTCCTATTCGTCTTATTAGTCCTATCACCCCATCACCCCCGCCGCATCGCGGCAAGAGCCTCCCTGGAGGCGATCGGAACTGTAGCCTCATCCAAGTGCCGCGTGGCGGCGCGCAGGTTGTGGACCAAGCCCCTCATAAAGGCAGGAGCGCCTTTAGGTGCGACCACCCCATCACCCCGCGAGCCAATTCCCCCAATCGTATAACTGCGGACTAACATGGGAATTTGTTAATAGAACTAAAAATTAGTGATTTAGGGCGTAGCTATCAATAGTTTTCACTAACTTGCGGGAGAATAGAGTAGCAGTTATTGTGATCGCCCACAAATTATAGAAATATACCGTCAGGATTTAACATACAATGATATTTGTGATGAAAACATATATAAGGAAGGCTTTCTACATAATTGCTATTGCTGTTGTTGGCTGCTCTTGCAACGGTAAAGGCAAAAACGAGGCTACCGATACTTCTGACTCCGTAAAGTTGAGCAAGGAGATAAATGTTGTTATTGACTCTACTGCTACAACAGTTATGGCTGAGACTATTGATTTTGTCGATGTCCCGAAAGCAGTCGAGGACTCTGTCATGGCTTTGCTTGATGAGTATTATAATGTTCTTAGGGTTGACAGCGTGTTTACGCCTGAAACAGAATTAGAGAAGAAGCTCTATGCTATGAAAGACAGCATTACAGATGAAGATTATTTTGATGCACACTTTGATCCACATTATGATGTAAAAAAGGGTGTATTCACAATATCACTCAATGACCCACTGCCGGAGAGTTTCTATGTTCCTACTTTTGCGCATATTCTATTTGGGCGGAATGAAGGAACATCAGAAGTAATTGGTTATTATATAGGAAAATTGCTTCTGGAGCAGCCTCAACGCATATATGAGTTTATAACGCTTGCTTCTGAAATGAGAGACGCATGTAAATATAGCGTATTGAAAGATATTATCATGGATTATTTATTTGAGTACTTCTGCACTCTTAAAGATACAAACAACGTATCAATTCCGGAAACACCTTTGTATAAATACATTAAAGACGATATTGTGCTGAATGCTTATTTTATACATACGGCAAACGAATTTAAAAAGACTGGGGTATGAAAAGACTACCACTCATATTCATTTTGTTGACAATATTGGTGTGCGGCTGTGCTGCGCCGTGGAAGGCTGAACTTGTGGAAAGTGGGACTAGAGAGGATGTGATACGTAATGCTATCATAGATTTTATGAATACCAGGTCTTCTAAGAGAGCAAGTGACACCGTTGATGCATATAAGATTTTTTATGCAAGTGATGATAAATTTATCCATGTTCCCGGACTTATAATAATAGATATCTTCCCCCAATTTAAACGTGAGGTTTATCCATATCCATGGGACACAGTAGGGCATCTGAATGCAGATATTCCTACGCAATTTGTGAAATATGGTGGAAAGGTATTTATATGGAGAGATCCGTCGGTACCTGTTACTCAGGAATTGCTTAACATGATGAATGAATATGACCTGATAGATACCAACTGGAGAGATGAAGAGTATAATATTCCACTCGGGATGACAGACTCTGATTGGAAAAGTGATCAGTTCTATCCTTCTCCAGCTGGACCCAGAGATGATATAGAGGCGGTTTCCTATTTTATATGTGATAATAATTTCAAAAAGTATAAAAAGGATAAAGGGATTTTCATAAATAAACCGAAATCAAGCCGAGAATGTGGATGTGAGTAGATGATCTGCAGTAGCAATTCTATATATGGCAATGTTCGCTGAATACAAGCGCAGGATTAAGGCTTTTGTGAAGAAGAGGGCCTTGGGTGTATGTGTGACGTATCATTTGATATTGAGTTTCTTGATATGTCCGTTTGGGCTGCTTACTCCGATAACGATAGTGGCTCTGCCGGTTATGCTGTTTCTTGAGTTAGTAATACTGATGATAGATTCTAAGCTGCTGCACCCAAAATACAGGTTAACGGAGATAATTGTATTAAACATTATTCTGTTTCCTTGTTTCTTCAAGCTGATTTATCTTTTTGTTTACTGTATGTTTGGTTAAAGTGATGAAAGAGAAGGAATTTAAGCAATCCGGAGAATGGGCGATGCTTTCGCTTTTATCATATTGTGTGTGCATGGGCTATGTGTATTACACGGCTCTGCGAGTGTTGAACAATAGGCAGTATTACTGGCTGATTGGATTGCCGGTCGTGCTGATAGCGACGTATATTGTAGACAGGAAGATAGTGAGCAAGCATGTGCCGCTGAAGATGGTGAAGGCATACGAAGTGGGATTGCTGTTTGTAATGCTCAGTGAGTTGGGGTCGGTGTTGTTTTATGTTTTCAGGTGAGTCTTTGCTGACTCGGGGCACTTGTGATGGTGGTGTCAGGGCATGGTCGATTAACGATTTTGCTCACATAGATCCGGCGTGAGTGGGCTTGAAAATACAACATTGTAGTAAAAAATGGAGAAGATTGGATGAAAAAGGCTATCTTTGCATAGCCGATTAGTTAACCGGCATCAAAAAACGCACTAAATTTTGTCTGCGCAATGAAGCGACTGAAAAATAAACGATTGCAATCATGGGCTCTCGGCACAATAGCGCTTATGCTGACGGCTTGTGCCAGTATAGGCAGGCCGATGGGCGGTCCGCGCGACACGACTCCGCCGGAGTTTGTGCAGTCGAACCCCATGCCGGGTGCCACCAATGTGAAGACTACACGCTATGATATATATTTCAACGAAAACGTGCAACTCGACGACCCGTCGAACAAGGTGATAGTGTCGCCGGCGCAGAAATTGGCGCCGACTATCAATGCTCAGGGGCGCAGGGTGACGGTGGAACTGCGTGACTCGCTGGTGCCCAACACAACATATACCATAGACTTTGCTGATGCGGTTAATGACCTGAACGAGCGCAATGTGCTCGACGGATTCGCGCTTGACTTCTCAACGGGCGACACGATCGACACGCTGAGAATATCGGGTATGGTGCTGGCGGCGCGTAATCTTGAGCCGGCTCAGGGTATGCTTGTGGGAGTATACAGCAATCTGTCGGACACGGCTCTGACGACTTTGCCTTTTGAGCGCGTGGCCCGCACTAATCAACTGGGACAATTCACGATACGCAACCTGAAGGCCGGTAACTACCGCATATTTGCGGTGAACGACGTGAACCGCGACAATCACTGGGATCGCTCGGAAGATGTGGCTTTCTATGATGTGACGATAAGTCCGACAGTGGAAGGAATAACGGTGACCGACACACTGCGCAGCGCTGCCAATCTTGACTCGCTCGTGGAACGATCTGGCGTGAAATATCTGCCAAACGATGTTCTACTGCAGTGGTTTAATGAGGAGTACAAGGCCCAGTATATGTCGGACTACAGTAGACCTGAACGCAACAAGGTGTTTATGACGTTTGGTGCGAAATCCGACACTCTGCCTGAACTGACAATACTTGACGGGCCGCTGAAAGGGTCGACACTCGACCGCCATGCGGTGCTCAAACGCTCGGTTGGCCGCGACTCGCTTGAATACTGGATAACCGACTCGGCAATAATTGCCCGCGACTCGCTGCTGATTGCAGCCCGCTATCTGCGCACAGACACTCTCGATCAATTGTCGTGGACTACCGACACTCTTAAATTTAACTTTAAGGCTCCGAAAAGCTCAAAAAAGAAAAAAAACAATGACAGTGAGGCCGACTCGGTGCCTCAGATTACGCTTCTTGACTTCACGGCGTCGGGGTCATCGACACACGACATAGGCAAGCCGCTGTATTTCACTGCCGGCGAACCTGTGATGAGCTTTGACTCATCGGCCGTGCATTTGCAGATGCTGGTAGACACACTGTGGACCGAGATAAAGAATCCTCCGGTGTTTAAGGCCGACAGCCTCAACCCGATGCGATTTAAATATGAATACAACTGGCTACCTGGCACGCAATATCGGTTGTCGGTTGACTCAGCAGCGATAACGAGTGTATACGGCCACTGGAACGGCCCGGTAGAACGCGAAATAAAGGTGAAGAAGGAGGAAGATTACGGCAACCTGTATTTCAGGATAGAGGGTGCTGACAGCTGTGCATTCGTTGAACTTCTGGCAGCATCAGATGCTGTGGTCGCGACAGCCCCGGTGGAAGACGGACTGGCTTCTTTCAAACTCATAAAGCCATCGACATACTTTGCACGTCTGGTGCTCGACACCAATGATAACGGCAAATGGGACACCGGATCTATAACCGACGGCAGGCAGCCTGAAGATGTATTCTATTACCCGCGCAAGATCAATCTGAAGGCCAACTGGGACATCGAGCAAGGCTGGGATATATATGAAACTGCCGTAGACATGCAGAAGCCTGAAGAGATTAAGAAAAACAAGCCCAAGACCAAGAGTGGTCAGCCCGGCCGCAAGAATGCCTACGACGAGGATGAAGACGAATATGAAGACGACTTCATGTCAAACGGCTATCAGGGCACAACAACCAACCGATATGACAACGAACAGCGCACTCTGAGGGGCAACACCAACTCACTGCGCCAGTTCTGACACGATATGCAGACAGAAAACACCACCCATAATCAGTCGGCCACCGGAGGCAAGATACTCCTGCCTGAGCCTACTTTGCGACGTCTGCCCTGGTATCTGGCATACGTGAGCATGCTCCGCTGGGAGAATGTGGAGTATGTGTCGTCGACACAGATATCCAAAGAACTCAATGTAGATGCGTCGCAGATAGCTAAAGATCTGTCGTTTCTTAACCTCAAAGGCAAGACGCGCATTGGTTATAAAGTGACAAGTCTGGAGAATGAATTGCAGGACTTTCTTGGGTTCAGGAAAAAGCATAATGCCGTGATTGTGGGCACAGGCAGTCTGGGGGCAGCGTTGCTTGCCGACTCGGGACTGCATAACTATGGTCTGAACATAGTGGCCGGATTTGATATAAACCCGTCGCTGATAGGGTCGACAATATCGGGCGTAACTGTTTATCACTCAAGCCGTCTCGACGATATGCGCGCGTCGCTGAAAGCAGAGATCGGCATTGTTGCCGTGCCGGTGGAATACGCCCAAAGCGTCGTAGACCAGATGGTGGCAGCCGGGATAAAGGCTATATGGAATTTCACACCCGCACGCCTGCATGCGCCAAGTGGCATTGTTATTGAGAACACATCAATATACGCTCACCTGGCCGTCATATACAACCGCATGGGTAAATAACCTGACTCACAGATGAAAATAATAATATTAGAACGCGGAAGCTCGCATAAAACTCCTAACATAAGCCTCGCGCCCGACTCAGCCCTGAGTAAAGATTCACGACCTGTATTTCTGCCCGACGAAGGTGCGCCATGGCGTGGCGACATGGTTGCTGCATATCGCGTATGCAGGCTCGGGAAGAATATACCCGAGCGATTTGCCAACAGATACTACGACGCGGTAACGGTTGCCGTAGTGGCCCGCCCGGCTCCCGACTCGCTGCCAATGGCATTAGCGCTGACAGCTGACGGGGCAGTAAGCATAGGATCGTGGATGGAACTTTCGCCGGAAGACCGTGAGTATGGTACTAAGGAGCATGTCATCAGCACATCGGGCAAGACATACAGGTTCAACGACGCCAACACCGGCATAACCGAGGCCATACACCACCTCTCGCGCTTCATGACTCTGAAAATGGGTGATATCATTATCCCCGCTGCTCCGACTTGCACCATTGATTTGCCAATCGACACGCGCATAGAAGCTGATCTCGACGACCTCCCCACTCTGGCCTATAGCATAAAATAGCCACCATAATAAGCTTTAATTCAATACAATAGAGCTCAGGGATAATCTCTTGGCAAAAATTCCGCCGAAAAAGCTTGCACAATCAAAAAAAACGTCTTACCTTTGCAACGCAAAACCCAAAGGTGCCATAGCTCAGTTGGTAGAGCAAAGGACTGAAAATCCTTGTGTCC
>CAZAME010000095.1:0-6199 GCA_964486445.1 uncultured Bacteroides sp.
CCCATCTTCTCGGCCACGCGGTGGCATTCGCCGAAGAAGTCGGCAAGGAGCTTGACAGACGCGGCATTGGAGTAGAACTCCGAGTTGAAGCCGAGTGCGTTGATACCGTAATACTTCAGAAGCTTCACGAGCTTCTCGGCATTCTTATAAGTGCCATCTTCATTCTTCTCTACAAGCTTGGCAAATTTCTTACCTTCGTTAGTAGCATTTATACCGTATTGTGTGTTGAAGGTAATTGATCGGGCCCAGGCAATTGTCCAGCACACGCCGACTGTTGCACCATTGCGGGCGGCAACGTCGCTCAGACCGGCTGTGCAGCGGAAGAAGGGAGCTGTCCAGTTTGAGAACATGTCGGTGTAAGACCACATGCTGTAGTTATCGCCCTCGAAGCAGTAGCGCGGAAGGGTCTTCCAGACTGCTGTGGGGTCGTCGGCACCATAGAAGCCGCAGAACTTGCGCTCGTAGGGAGCATCGGGGTTTGCGTCATAGGTGTCGTTTTCGGCGCTGATGCGCGCCAGAGGGCGTGTACGGGCGATGAAAAACTCGTCGTCAATTTTTTTAACGCCGGTTGGGGGTTCGCCGATTACCCAATTCTCAAAAATTGTAGGAAAGTCCGTGTCCGACATTTCCAAACCGCTGATGTCGAGGGGATGAGTAGGAGTCGCCTGACCCATAGCCGCACCGGCCGCCAACACCGCCATTGAAAGAAGTAGTGATGATCTCTTCATGGTTTTGTGAAGTTTTGGTTAACGATTGATTTATTATGGTAGCAAAGATATGTAAAATTACTGAAAGTAAGGCTGCAAAGCCACTCTTTATTAAAGAGAAATTATAGATTCAGAAGATTTCTCAGCACAGTCCACACAATTATAGCCGCCCCAAGCACCCACAAGGCATATTTACTCAACAACACACGGCGCAGACCGGGCACCCCGGCCCACTCGGCAAAAGCATAAAGCACAGCCAAAGGTATCATGACAAAAATTGCCGGATTATAGCCGAATGCTTCAAAAACATGTCCGTGGAGCATTGCATGAAAGGCCCGCTGCGAGCCGCAACCGGGGCAATCCCACCCTGTGAGCACCTTGAATGTGCACCGCGGCATGACATCCGTGCCCGGCTCAGCGGTATAATAGTACACACACAACAATGTAGCCGCAGCAAGAATGACTGCGGCTACAATTATGCGTCGTCGTAGACGTGAAACAGACTTGGCTGACTGCACGGCCTACATAAACATCGATAAAGAAAACAGGTTGCTCATCATGACGAAAGGCAGCGACAACAGTCCGAGCACAATCGACACTATAAGCCATATCTGCGCTCTCTCACTGGCCTTGACTGCCCCGGCATAATCACCGACATTATAGCGTGCTGTCACCTGCGATGAATAGATGATTGCTATGATACCGCCAATGAGGCAGCAGCATATCGTTGCCAGGATTGACCACACGATATAAGTGGGAGGGCACGGGGGCATAGGCTCCTGACGACCGGGAGCATACGCGGGCTGTGGCTGCTGAGGTGCCGCGCCGACAAACAGCGTGGCGGTGAGCGGAGCATTTATAGCGATTGTCCACTCGGGCAGTCCCTGATACCACACGGGGGTGGTGGGTGAGAGCGACATCGTGGCAAGCTCGGCAAGTGTGAAAGGCCCCTGCTGCCGACCGTCGTTCTGTATCCAGATTTTATCTTCCATTCTCCTTTATAATATGTAGTTTAAAACTATCAGAAGAATTTCACTTCCTCACCCAGAATGTCGCCCAGCAGATTATTGGCAAGGCGGCTTGCTCCGATGCGGAAATACTGATTCGACAGCCATGCGTCGCCGAGCACTTCTTTGACGACTGTGTAGTATGCCACTGCCTCTGCAGTAGTGGCTACACCGCCCGATGCCTTGAAGCCCACCATATTGCCGGTGGCCTCGTTGTACTCCTTGATGCACTGAGCCATGACGTAGGCTGCCTCAAGCGAGGCGCCGGGATAGCCCTTGCCGGTAGAGGTCTTCAGGAAGTTGGCTCCTGAGTAGAGGGCAAGCACCGATGCTGCGCGGATATTCTCGGCTGTCTTGAGTGCGCCGGTCTCAAGGATAACCTTGAGCGTTGCACCGCGGCAAGAGTCCTTGAGTTCGGAGATTTCATCGCACACAGCCTCATAGTCGCCGTCGAGGAAGTTGCCGACGTTGAGCACAATGTCGATTTCGTCGGCGCCACCGGCCACTGCCAGCGCAGTCTCGGCCATCTTGACCTCGGGGAAGGTCTGCGACGAGGGGAAGCCACCCGACACGCAGGCAACCTTCACGGCTGTGACGTCGAGCACTGTGCGCACGACCTCGGCAAAGTTGGGATATACACAGATAGCTGCCACGTTGGGCAGATCGGGGTGCTCCTCGTCGAAGGCATTGACGCGCTCTGTGAAAGCAGCCACGCTGTGGGTTGAGTCGGTGGCATTGAGGGTGGTGAGGTCTATGCTGTTAAACAGGAAACGATAGACTTCTGCGGTCTTGTTTTCTTCAAGATGCTCTGCAAGGATTTTCTGCACGGCATCGGCTACTGCAGCGTCGTCGGTGATGACCTTTGAGGCTGCTATGCGGTCGTGGTATTTATCGCTCATAATGGTATTTATATTTGTTTGATTTATAATTCCTTGTGATTGTCGGCATTTGCTGCAAGTTTGGGGTTTAGCAGATGGCGGGTGGCATCGCGGGTGGTCTTCTTGGCTATATTTGCCTCCACGGCTGTCGTGAGGTCTACACCGGTCTGATTGGCGATAGCTGCCACCACCCACAGCACATCGGCGAGCTCGTCGGCAAGATCAAGATTATCTCCGGTTTTGGCCGATTGGTCGCCATATAGGCGCGCCATTGCACGGGCCACTTCGCCGGTCTCTTCGGCAAGGATAGCCATATTTGTCAGCGGCGAGAAATATCGCACTCCTATCGTAGTGATAAACTCGTCGACCGACTGCTGCAATCCGCGCAATGTCATATCTGAAACACCGGATGACATATAAATAGTTTTATTCGATAGCAAATATACAGATTATTTTTCATTATGCCGATAAAAATCGCCTAAATCGGCATTACCACCCACTTTCACATAGGCGAGATTACGCAGCAGTTGCCGCAATGGCGCGCGGGATATGGCGCTCCGGCGGCTCAGACGCCGGTAGTCGCCGGATGTAAAAGCGCGTAATGCTTCAGGCGTGAGCGACAGCATAGCCTCCCGCGGCTGCAATGCCTCGACCACGGCAACGGGCGGAGCTTCAAGGTTATGCGGACACACATTCTGGCAAACATCACATCCATAAATGCGGTCTGCGGGCGAGAAATCGGCCGGGAGGTCGCCTCGATGCTCGATGGTGAGGTAGCTGTGACAGCGCCGGCAATCTATGCCGCCCTCGCCGTCGAGTGCCTTCCCTGGACACGCTCGCACACATGCCCGGCAACCTCGGCACGACTGTGTGCACGGCTCGTCGGGCGTGATGGCTGCCGTGGTGATGATTTCGCCAAGAAAAAATCGGGAACCGAGCCCGGGGATGATGAGCTGATTGTTGAGCCCGATGAAGCCGACACCGGCCTGCACGGCCCAATAGCGCTCGCGCAGAGGAGCTGTGTCGACACACACGCGCACTTCGCCGCCAAGGGTAGCGACTATGGTCTGCGCAAGTTCGAAAAGCAGCCGGCGCACCTCATGGTGATAGTCATCTCCGAGGCTGTAGGATGCAAACCGCAGTGTGCCTGCCGGCTGTGGCGGCGGCGCAGGATAAGCCACTGCACAGCTAACCACCGTCTGTGCCCCCTCAAGCAGCAATCGGGGATCACGGCGCACATTGCCATAGCGCGCGGCATAGTCCATCGATGCGTGCCGCCCGTCGGCTATCCATCGGTCATATACGGCCACAGCGGCGTCATCAACCTCTGTGGCCGCAGCAAAACCGATGCGGGCGATGCCAAGGGCTGCTGCACGCTCACGCAACAGAGTCCGCACATGAGCATCGTTGTCACATGGGGATAGTGCGGAACTCATAACCTTCTTTCTTGAGCCACTCTATGGCGCGAGGCAGGGCATAGCGCAGATTTTTCTCGGCCTTGAGCGAGTCGTGAAAGACTATTATGCTGCCGTTGCGGGCAAACCGCTTGACATTGGCGAGCACTCGCTCGGGCGAGAGTTTGCGCGAATAATCGCGGGTGACCAGGTCATACATTACTATGTTGTAGTGACGCTTGATCGCCGCTGCCTGCGCCCAGCGCATTATCCCGTGGGGCGCGCGGAAGAGCGACGAGTCTATCAGGGCGTCGGCTTCGGTGATGTCGCGCATATAAGCCCGCGTGGGCACTTTCATCCCCTGCGTGTGATGCATGGTGTGGTTGCCGTAGTGATGTCCGCGGCGGCGCACTTCTTCAAGCAACTGGGGATTGCGGCTCACGTTTTCGCCGACCATGAAGAACGTGGCCTTGACTCCGTAATGGTCAAGGGTATCAAGCACCCATGGCGTCACCTCGGGCACCGGGCCGTCGTCGAAGGTGAGGTAGACAACCTTGCGGTGCTTCTCCTTAATGCGCCATACCGCCTCCGGAAACAGGAGACGGTATAGCAATGGGGGGCGTTCGATAAACATTAGTGCAGACGCATTTCGTAGACTCTGCGCAGGTCGTCGGTGGTGATGCCTACCTGCTTGGCTACAGCTTCAGTAGCGGCCATCTGGTCTATGCCGGTGAGCTCATGGAGTGCCTGGAGCATGAGCGCCTGGCGCCCGAGATTAGCCACTTCCGGCGACGATGCTTCGGCAATCTGCTGCACTTCACTGGGTGTATAACCCTTGCCGTAGAGCCAACGGCCTATGTAGAATGTGAGTGAGTCATAATCTATGGAGTCTACTATATCGGTGTAGCTCATGGTTCCCTCTTCCTCGCTCCTGGAAGTGAGTTCGGGGTGCGCATCAAGCGCACGGCGCAGGAGCACCCGGTTCTTGACACCGAGCAGACCCGAGAGGCCATGGAGATTATAATTGTCGAGAGCGGTCATGCGCGACAACAGATATGGAGGCAGCGACGCTGCGTAGGCGGCAAACTCGCCGAAACGCGGCAGCATTGAGTCGACTATAGCCTCAGCTGTGTCAAGATCCTCGGGGTTGCCGGTGATAGCATAGAGCTCATAGAACGAATTGGCAAAGTCTACGGCCGAGGTGGCATCGGTGGGCGACACCTTCTCGGGCAACTTCTCCATTGTGTACTTCAGCAGCAGGCGCGCCATGTCGGCATGGTTGGCCGGCACGGGCAAGCCATTAGCTCGTGCATGCTCAACAGCCCACTCCGAGGCCGGAAGATTGGGCGTGCTCAACAGACCCTGCACTACGCCAGAGATTGCCGAACGCAACGACGACACCATGCGGCGCACTGTCTCGTCGAGATAAAGATCTTCGGCACCAGGCTGGTCAAGACCGCCCCACACAAACTTACCCATGATATTGGCATAGCCTTTGTCGGCGGTGACACCAAAGTAGGCAGCATCGCTAAATGGTGTGACCTCCCGGGCCATACCGGTGGGCGACATATATCTTGAATACATGGAGTAGTGCGACGTCGGCACAGTGGTTGCAAAATACACCGGATGCTTCATGCCGTCTTTGTAGCTGTTGGCAAGAATATCGAGGGTGAGCAGTGTGGCCTGGCTGAAGCCGCTCGCACGATTACCCAGACGCACCAGCAGATCCTCGGGAACCACGGTATATGCAGTGTCGGTGGGCACAACATAGCGCTCGGCGGCAAGTGCCGGGTCGACGGGGATGCGGAAGTTATAGTATTTCATCATCCGTTCAAAGTCGTCGGCCGAGCGGCTGTCGTCGGTGTCTACCTGCGCATAGAATTCGCGCAGACCCTTCTCTGCATCGACTATCGAGTCTGAGGCGTATGGACTGATAAAGCTCCAGCCGAGTTTCTCGTAGCCGTAATCTGTGGGCGACGCAAAGATTTTCACTCCGGCGGCATCATAATAGGGATGCTGCATCTGATTGGCATACCAGTCGGTGGTGAGGTAGCTGAGGTTTATGACGCGTACGTCGGTGCGCTCTCCCTCAACCTCCTGAGCATACCACAGGGGGAAGGTGTCGTTATCGCCGTTGGTGAATATAATGCCGCCTTCATCTACCGAATTCAGATAGTTGAAGCCGAAGTCGCGTGCTGTATAGCGGCCCGAGC
>CAZAME010000096.1:0-6139 GCA_964486445.1 uncultured Bacteroides sp.
CCCCCTCCGACAAGCCCCGCCCGTCACACACACGACGAGCGGGGCTTTCTGTTTTGATGCCCCACTCTATAATCACTTCGCGCCCATATATTGAATATGGGCGCGAAGTGATGGTGTGGTGGTTATAAGTTCAGATACTCCTTAAGGGCCTCGACATAGTTTTCAAATGCCTTACGCCCTTGGTTGGTAACATGGCAAACTGTATGAGTTTTCTTGCCGATGAAACTTTTCACAACAGAAATATATCCGGCAGAGGCAAGTTTGTCAAGCTGCACGCTCAGATTTCCTGCGGTGGCGTCGGTTTTCTCTTTGAGATAAACGAAATCCGCCTCATCAACATTCATCAGTATTGACATAACAGCAAGACGTAGTTGCGAATGCAACAGCGGATCAAGTTCTTTCATTTAGCTTGAGTTTTATTCTTTCGTGAAACGATGTAAGCAGGTATTATGAACATCAGGAAGAAGCTAAGAATATAGAGTGGAATTACCCAGGAATAGAGTAAGGGTATCTGACACAGAGTGCAGATAATGATTGCGAATCCTGCGAAGATTGAAAAAAGGCCTCCGAAAATGTATGAGTATTCGCGGAGAAGTAAACCGGTTACGGTGGCTCCGAATCCTACAATAATGAAGGCGTAAAATAGCATCGAAAGCCATGCTGCAGGGTATCCGCAGAGTTGGGCAATAAAGCAGGCTATTGTAAGACCAATTGCAATGTAGCCGACGACTTTCCATAATCCTGAGCTAATCTTGTCGAGATAGGTTTTTGCAGTGCATTTTTCTTTATCCTTCGCTGCGAGAATAAATTTTGTCGGTAATCCTATTGCAGGGATAGCAAGCCACACGAAGTTAAACAATACATTGTGTGTCGAATAAAGAAGAATCAGCACAGTGACTGCAGTGATAATGGTTACCGCTGCCCACATAACAGATATTCTAAGGTCGGATGGGGCTACTCTTTGTTTTGTGTTTTGAATCATGGTCGTAATCAGCTCCATGCTTTCTTGGGGGGTGAGTTTTCTTTCTTCCATATCTGGGACTTTTGATGGTTAATAGAATGGTTTATAATATAAACCTTAGGTGTATTAAAAAAGAGTGATCGCGCGTTACACTCTCATTTTGGTTGCAAATGTAAATAAGTTTATAATATAAACCAAATTTTCTGATAACTATTTCTATATTTATTCGAAAAATATCGTGTAGACAAAGATAGTGCGACAGTGTGTGTAGAATGCGGAAAGGTCAAGAGTAGTATATATATTGACCGGTAAACATACTTTTCTCCGTTTGTAGAATTGTATATAATCAACGAGGAGCTGCCTCACGGTAGCTCCTCGTTAAATAATAAACCAATCATTATCACATTTCTTGCAATGGAAAAAGTAATTCTTGCTATGTATTATTAAAACACTGTAATGAGGAAATGGTTCGCCATTGTCAAAGTTTTTTTGCTGTTTTGTGACATCTTTATTGCAAGATGTTGATGTAAAGTGGGTTGGCACAATGGTTAGGTGCTTAATTTTTTCGAGAACTTGTAACATTTATTTGGCGGACTCATGGAATTTGGCTACATTTGTGAGTAGGAAAAACTCAAATTTTCTATAATTTGACGCATTTTTGCTCGACTGTGCAATATTGTTGCCCAGCTTGTGGTATAACTTTGTATCACGTTAGAAACTAAGAAAAGAAATCAATAATAAAAATCACTTATATGGAGAAATCAGACAAAACTAAAAAGACTACTCGCAAGGGTGGTGTCGCTGAGGTTGATCCGAAGTCAGCTAAACTTGATGCTTTGGCTGCAGCTATGGGAAAGATCGAGAAATCTTTTGGCCGAGGTGCCGTCATGAAGATGGGCGATGAGGTTATAGAAGATGTGGAGGTTATCCCTTCAGGTTCTATAGGCCTCAATTATGCGCTTGGAGTAGGTGGTTATCCCCGAGGCCGCATCATCGAGATTTATGGCCCGGAATCATCGGGTAAAACGACTTTGGCAATCCATGCGATTGCTGAGGCACAGAAGCAGGGTGGTATAGCTGCCATTATTGATGCAGAGCATGCTTTTGACCGTTTTTATGCACAGTCATTGGGCGTAGACATCAACAACCTGCTTATCTCGCAACCTGATAATGGTGAGCAGGCTTTGGAGATAGCCGAACAGCTTATCCGCTCGTCGGCGATTGATATAATTGTCATAGACTCTGTGGCCGCACTTGTGCCCAAGACCGAAATCGAGGGAGAGATGGGCGACAAAAACATGGGTCTGCAGGCCCGACTTATGTCGCAGGCTATGCGCAAGCTCACCGGCACTATATCACGCACAAATACCACTTGTATTTTTATCAATCAGCTGCGTGAGAAGATTGGACAGATGTTTGGGCCGACCGAGACAACTACCGGCGGTAATGCTTTGAAATTTTATGCATCTGTTCGCCTTGACATACGCTCTCGCGCCCCATTAAAGAAGAATGATGTCACCTTTGGCCGTCACACAGTTGTGAAGGTTGTAAAGAACAAGGTTGCTCCTCCTTTCAAGACCGCTGAGTTTGATCTGTTTTACGGCAAGGGTATAAGCCGAGGCAGTGAAATCGTGGATATGGGTGTAGATCTTGATATAATCAAGAAGAGCGGTTCGTGGTTCAGCTACGACGGCACCAAGATTGCTCAGGGTCGCGATGCAGCTGTGCGCGTCATGGAGGATAATCCCGAACTGGCCGACGAAATCGAAGCTAAGATAATGGATGCACTGCGTGGTGGTCAGGCAGCTCCTGCCAAGAAGAGCGCTGATGACGATGAACTGGATGATGCACCAGCAACACCTTCGGTGGCCCTCGACGATCTCTTCAGTGCAGATGACGACGAATTCAAGATCGAAGACCTCTAAAAAGTAGCAGCTACAGACAACAGCAATAAAAACTTCGGGCCGACGGAAAGAGAGAAGCTTTCCCGCCGGCCCGAAGTTCTTTGATCTGTCAGTGTGTTGTTATGTTTAAGCTTTGTTGCCTTCGAGTTCTGCAAGGATGCCCTTGAGTTCTGCCTCAGTTGTTGTGAGTCGCGCGCGGCAGGCAGTGAGTAATGCCGATGCGCGACGTGTGAGTGCGCTCAGACGGTCGATATCGCAGTTGTCTGATTGTATGGTAGACAATATGTTCTCAAGCTCTGCGAGCGCCTCAGAATAGCTTAAAGTGTCGATAGGTGTAAACTGATTGTCGGTAGTATTCATTGTGATATAACTGAGTCTATAGTTCCGTTTGCAAAAGTTGTTGTTATTACGGTGCCAGGCGCAAGCGACGATGCGTCGGTGATGGCGGTGCCTTTCACGCGCGTGATGGTGTATCCGCGGCGCAGTGTTGCCTCTGGAGAAAGTGCATTGAGTAGGCGCCCGAGTGCGTCGAGACGGTCGACGCTTCGCTTAGTGCAGGTGGTCGAAGCGATGCTGATAGCTCCGGCGATTATAGCCAGTCGCCTGCGGCGCGCTTCTATGGCAGCGACTCCGGCCGATGCGATAAAGGCAGCGCATCGATCGAGCCGTCGTTCTGATCGGGCAATAGAGGCCGTTGCCAAAGTTGGGAGAGCTCCCGCACAGTATTCCAGTCGACGCGAAGCAACCGCAAGTTTTGAAGTCGTTGCGTGCAGTATTTCGGCTGTAATTGCCTGCAGGGCATCAAGCAACTCACTGCCACGGTTTATGAGCCATTCCGCGGCCGCAGTCGGAGTTTTTACTCTAAGAGCTGCTACATAGTCGAGAACTGTGACATCGCGTTCATGTCCGACACCTACGATCACCGGGAGCGGAAACTGGGCCACGTGTGCGGCAAGCTCATAGTCGTCGAGCGTGGCGAGGTCGCTTGTGGCGCCACCGCCGCGTATTATAACTACCACGTCAAAGTCTTCAACACGCTCAGCGACCTGTTGGAGCGCACTTATAATGCTTTGCGCCGCTTTGTCACCCTGCATTACGGCCTCAAAGAGTTGTGTGCTGAAGCGCAGGTATCGCGGGCTGCTGTAGAGCTGATGTATAAAATCGCCGTATCCGGCTGCTCCGTGTGCAGAAATCACGGCAATGCGGTTGGCTGGTACTGGGATGGGCAGTGTGCGATTCATGTCGAATATGCCCTCAGCCTTGAGCCGCTCGAGGATGAGCATGCGACGTCGTTGGAGTTCTCCGAGAGTATATGAAGGATTTATGTCGGTAATAACGAGCGAAAGGCCGAATACAGGATGAAAGTTGGCCGACACGCACACCATAACGCGCAAGCCGGTGACCAGTGCTTGGCCGGTAGCCTGGCGGAACATTGTCGACATCCATCCATAGTTATTAGCCCAGATTATACCTCTGTTGCGGGCGACAGTGCGCCCTGTGGCGTGGTCCTTCTCCACCAGTTCCATGTAGCAGTGGCCGCCGCGCACGGCAACATCAAGCAATTCGGCCGTTACCCATTGTTGTGAGGTCTCAGGTACGGATAGCAGTGAACTCAGCAGTTTATTGTAGCTACTGAGTGTCATCGGCTGCGGGGATTGATTATCAGTTGTCAGCATCATTCACCGTTGGCGACAGGTATGAAGGTCTTACCGTTCCACTTCATCGTGATTGACTCGCGCAGCAGAGGCGCAAGCGATCCATATTCTTCATCAGTAAAATAAGCCGCAGAGTTATTGCTGAGTGTCAGGACAGATGTAGCAGGGTCGTAGGCATAGCTCACAAACAGGCAGGGCAGTTTTTCTTCTACCAGTTGTCGGCTTTTTCGCCCGAGTGGAGTAAGCCAGTCGGACAGCATAGGCTCCGAGAAAAGCTTTCCTTTGGCTGGCATCCAGTTGGTGTCGTAGAAAGAGACTTTACTATCGGGAATCGACGATGAAATAGTCTCAACAACCATCACCATCGTGTCTGTGCGGGCAGGGAGGAGTGCCACCTGATATGCGGTATAATTGCCGAGCTTTATCGAAACCGACATAGAGTCGGCTGCGGTGATGCGAACAGGGTCGGCTGTCAGTGACTGCGATGCTCTTGCATCGCCGGCGCTGTAATAGTCATACATATCAAGCACTGTGAGAGAGTCGACCATAAACATCGACCGTGTTGGTGCTTTGCGCAGTACATCGGCGACCGATACTTTTGCTGTGGCTATTGATGTGCCGGCTATCGAGAGTAAAATCAGAGGCAATAGTGCGCCCGCTTTCATATTCGCTAAAAATTGTTGTGAGGGTTATCTAATAGATTTTTTAGGTTTACGAGCCCGACGGTCTGAAGTAGCCGCATAATCCTTATCTTCGCTTGCAATTTCGCTGAACAGATGTTTACCCATGAACTCACTGCCGCGCAATGCATTGACAACGCGTCGGGCATCGGCTTTCTTTACGTCGAAAAGCGAGTAGTTTGGTAGCAGATCTATGCGGCCTACATCGACACGCTGCCCCGGGATATTGCGGTTAAGCAGCTCAATAAGATTACCGGCGAAGAATCCATCGGCTTTACCGACATTAACGTATATTCGCTCCATGCCTTTGTCGGCTGTGCGGCGGTCTTTTTCTTTGTCGGATTTGGGCTTAGCATGCTCGCCCTTCTTTGACTTATGCTGAGGTTTCTCATCGATGAAGTCGATATTCGGAGCATCTTTGTAGTAGTCGAGCAATCTGTTGAACTCCAATGAAAGGACACGTTTGAGAAGATCATCATTTGACAACCAGCTGAGTTTGCGCGACACGCCATGGAAATATTTATCGATCTGGTCGTTGTCGACCTCCACGCGCTCAAGTCTGTCTGCCAAATTATATAGCTGCTTCTCAATGATATGCTCAGGCGTGGGCACTTCCTTGCGCTCAAATTTCTTGCCAATGATTCTTTCAATTTCGCGCAGTTTGCCTTTCTCGCGCGAGTGAATAATGGCTATTGACACACCTGTCTTGCCTGCACGCCCTGTACGCCCCGATCGGTGGGTGTAAACTGCAGTGTCGTCGGGCAGGCCATAATTTATGACATGTGTCAGGCTATCGACATCAAGTCCACGGGCCGCCACGTCGGTAGCGACAAGGATGTGGGTGACCTTGTCGCGGAATTTTTTCATCACGATGTCGCGTTGCTGCTGCGATAGGTCACCATGCAAAGCCTCGGCATTGTAGCCGTCGGCAATGAGTTT
>CAZAME010000097.1:0-5774 GCA_964486445.1 uncultured Bacteroides sp.
CAACCACGTCGTTTTCCTCGGCGATGTGTTTGCGGGGACGGGTACGCGATTTGAAAAACTCGTCGTCGAGCTTACTTACCTGCTGTGGAGGTGTGCCGATTTCCCATTGACCAAACCATGTGGGGAAGTTGGTATCTGGGAAGTTGAAATCCTCAAAGTCGAGAGGATGGGTCGGGGTGCTTTGCGCCTGTGCAACAAATGGCAGTGACAGGGTCAATGCAAGCGGAATAAAATGTTTTTTCATCAACTTGATTAATGAATAATGTGTTGGTTGGTATTAATTATTGGTTAACAAAAGTCCTACAAATTTACAAACTTTTTTATTAATATCTGATATGATTGAGACTTAAAGTGAGTGTCATGTCGCAGAAAAGCACGCTTTGTAAACTAATTCTGTTGACGCATTGTTATATCCTCGTGAACGTTATGAAGTTCACCTTACATAACATAAATATTATTTACAAGAAACAAAACGAAAAAACAATGGCAACTATTATAAGACAGGCTACACTGACAGATATCAATGAACTTATCCGCTGGCGTATGAAGAGTCTGCGTGAAACTTTTGCCGGGCACAAAGGCATAAGTTATTCATCTTTGCGACAGAAGAATTTAAATTTCTACCGCAGGGCAATGAGCATGGAGACCTATGTGGCTTGTTTTGCCGACCGGGGATATACCTCGGTAGGATATGGTGGCCTATGCATATATAATGAGACAGCCACACCCGAAAATCCATCGGGGTGTTGTGCATATATTATGAATGTCTACACAGGTCCTTCGGTGCGAGAGCAGGGCATTGCTGCACAGATTGTTGAGTGGCTTGTTGAAGAAGCGCACCGACGTGGTATAACCAAAGTATATACAGGTGGTAAGCCTGAACCAACTCATTGCTGTTTCAGCGAAGACTTCAGCAAGGTCGCTGAGGCATAAAAATGATGCTATATTTTTCTTTTGTCTGACTATACACAACGACAGCGCCCCTCAATGAGGCGCTGTCGTTATTATGTTGCCGACTATCAGTCAAGGCGGTGTATAACCAGACCTGAGCGCAATTTGGGCTCAAACCAGGTGGTTTTGGGAGGCATGATGTTGCCGGTGTCGGCAATGTCGATGAGTTGCTGCATGCTTACAGGATAGAGAGCCAGTGCAACAGCCATTTCACCGGAGTCTACACGGCGTTTGAGTTCGCCAAGACCACGGATGCCTCCGACAAAATCAATGCGCTTGTCGGATCGCAGATCGTGAATGCCGAGAATATCACGCAGAATCAGGTCGCTGCTGACAGTGACGTCGAGTCGACCTATCGGATCTGCGTCGTTGTATGTGCCCTCACGTGCTGTGAGCGAATACCAGTGGCCGCCAAGGTATAGTGCGAAATTATGCAAAGCAGCAGGTGTGTAAATTTCTGTGCCCTTGTCCTCGACTATAAAGTTTTCATTCAGTCGATTAAGGAATTCGGCCTCCGACAATCCGTTGAGATCGCGCACAACGCGGTTGTAGTCGATGATGCGCAGGTGTGACGACGGGAAGGCTACAGCCAGGAAGTAATTGTATTCTTCATCGCCTCTGTGGGCGGGGTTGTTATCGGCTTTTTCCTTGCCAACGAGGGCTGCTGCTGCTGTGCGGTGATGTCCGTCGGCGATATAGAGGTCGGGTATACGCGCAAATTCCTCTGTGATGCGGTCGTTGAGAGTTTCATCTACCACCCAGAAATGGTGTCCGAAACCGTCGGGCGCAGTAAAGTCATATTCGGGTTCGCCGGCTGTGACCTCGCGGATAATGGCCTCGAGCGCTTCATTGTCGGGGAAGGCGAAGAATACAGGCTCAATGTTGGCGTTGTTGACGCGCACGTGTTTCATGCGGTCTTCTTCCTTGTCGCGGCGGGTGAGTTCGTGCTTTTTGATGCGGCCGGTCATATAGTCGTCGACATTGGCCGCAAGGACTATTCCATACTGGGTGCGCCCGTTCATTGTCTGAGCGTATATGTAGTAGTGCTCTTTGTCATCCTGCACAAGCCATCCCTCGCGCATGAAGGAGTGGAAGTTTTCCACAGCTTTGTCATAAACGCGCGGATCATGCTCGTCGGTGTCGGGGGCGAAGTCTATTTCCGGCTTTATTATATGATACAGCGAGTGAGGATTACCCTCAGCCTCGGCGCGGGCTTCGGCCGAGTTGAGCACATCGTAGGGGCGCGAAGCCACTTTCTCAACCATGGTGCGCGGCGGGCGCACGCCCTTGAAGGGTTTTACCTTTGCCATTGTTTTTCTTACTTATTATATATTATATGTGTAATCAAAGATTGCGCACGATGGTCTGCTCGCGGTCGGGGCCGATAGACACAATAGCGATGGGTACGCCGAGCTTCTCTTCGAGGAAGGCGATATAGTCGCTGAATTCTTTGGGGAACTGGTCTTCGCTGCGCAGGGCTGTCATGTCGGTTTTCCAACCGGGAAGCTCTACGTATACCGGCTCAACTTTGGCATCGTCGAGGTTAAAAGGCATCATGTCGGTGACTTCACCGTTGATTTTATATGCCACACAAGCTTTGATAGTGTCGAAGTTGTCGAGCACGTCACTCTTCATCATAATAAGCTTAGTAACACCGTCGATCATGATGGCATAGCGGAGAGCCACAAGGTCGATCCATCCGCAACGGCGCTCACGGCCAGTCACTGCGCCGTATTCATGTCCGATAGCGCGGATAGTCTTGCCGGTTTCGTCGAAGAGCTCAGTGGGGAAGGGACCGCTGCCCACGCGGGTACAGTATGCCTTGAAGATGCCGAATACATCGCCGATGCGATTGGGAGCTACACCAAGACCTGAGCAGGCACCGGCGGTGACGGTGTTGCTTGAGGTTACGAACGGATATGAGCCGAAGTCAACATCGAGCATGGTGCCCTGTGCGCCTTCGCATAGCACCGATTTGCCATCGTTGAGGCAACCGTTGATATAGTATTCGCTATCAACGAGGTCATATCTCTCAAGGTAGTCAATCGCTTCGAGCCAAGGCTTTTCGAGTTCGTCGAGATCTGCAGGGGTTGAGTCCATGCGTGCCAGTTGGTCGAGGTGCTGTCGGCGCGCATTAGCATACTTGGCTTCAAAGTCGTTGAAAATGTCGCCTACACGCAGACCGTTGCGGCTGATCTTGTCGGTGTAGGTCGGACCGATGCCCTTGCCAGTAGTGCCGATTTTTGATGAACCCTTGGCACGCTCGCCGGCAGCGTCGAGCAGACGGTGAGTTGGCATGATCAGATGCGCCTTCTTGCTTATTTTGAGAACTTTGCGCAGGTCGATGCCGCTTTTTAGCAGTTCTTCAGCTTCCTGGCGAAACAGCACTGGGTCAAGCACTACGCCGTTGCCGATGAGATTGGTCTGGCCGTGCTGGAAGACGCCCGAGGGAATAGAGCGGAGCACATATTTCTTGCCGTCGAACTCCAGGGTGTGTCCGGCGTTGGGACCGCCCTGAAAACGAGCTACTACATCATAGCGCGGAGTGAGCACGTCAACAACTTTTCCTTTTCCTTCATCGCCCCACTGGAGCCCTAATAATACGTCAGCCTTCATTATTTTTTTGATGGTCTGTTGATTGGTTTATTTTGGTTTGTATTGTTTCTTTTCTGAGTTGAACGACTTTTGCGACGGCACCGTGCACAAAGACCGTAGACATATAGAGTGCAGTGTGAGATTGAGAAACTCGTGCGTGTCGTTGCTGTAAAAAACTGCTGTATGCCTGGGTCTTTTGACATCCTCACCGAGCCACACTCATTGCAAATGATGAGCACGCGTGTGCCTGAAGCAGGTGTGGGCTGGGCGGCTTCATATCTGGTGGCGCCCGAGTCGGTTTTGTGCGACCGTGTAAGGGCCGCCTTGTCGAGTAGCGCCAGTGTTGTGTATACCGTAGCTCTGCTAACGAAATATCCGTCGTGCCGCATTGCTTCGTATAGTTCATCGGCAGTGAAAAGTCCACTGCGAGTTGCTGCAGCGTCGGCTATAGCCCTGCGCTCGGGGGTGCAACGCATCTTCTGCGAGCGCAGATACTGCTCGAAGGCTATGCGAGGAAGCGATATGTTGCTGTCGGAGTGCGGCATAGGGGAGATGCAGACGGATTTTTATGTAGAAATGCTTAGTCGAGTTTTAGAACCGCGAGGAACGCTTTCTGTGGCACTTCCACAGAGCCGATCTGCTTCATGCGCTTCTTGCCTTTTTTCTGTTTCTCAAGAAGTTTGCGTTTACGCGATATATCGCCGCCGTAGCATTTAGCTGTTACATCCTTGCGCACAGCCTTTATGGTCTCGCGGGCAATAATTTTTGCCCCGATAGCAGCTTGAATGGCAATGTCAAACTGCTGGCGTGGTATCAGTTCCTTGAGTTTCTCGCACATGCGGCGCCCGAAGCTTACGGCATTGTCGGCGTGGGTTAGGGTAGACAAGGCGTCGACGCTTTCGCCATTGAGCAATATGTCGAGTTTCACAAGTTTTGATTCGCGGAAGTCATGGAGGTGATAGTCAAACGATGCATAGCCTTTTGAAATGCTCTTGAGCTTGTCGTAGAAGTCTATGACAATCTCTCCAAGAGGCATATCGAAGGTAAGTTCTATACGGTTGCCGGATATATATTCCTGTTTGATGAGTTCACCACGTTTGCCAAGACACAGAGTCATGATAGGGCCGATATAGTCGGCGGCTGTGATGATTGAGGCGCGTATGTAGGGCTCCTCGATGTGGTCAATAAGAGTGATGTCGGGCAGACCGGAAGGATTGTGCACCTCGGTCATGCCGCCTTTTTTGTCATACACGCGGTAGCTCACGTTGGGAACTGTAGTGATGACATCCATGTCAAATTCGCGGCCAAGGCGCTCCTGGATGATCTCCATGTGTAGCAGCCCGAGGAATCCGCAGCGGAAACCGAAGCCCAACGCAGCCGATGACTCGGGGGCGAATGTGAGTGAAGCATCATTGAGCTGCAACTTCTCGAGTGAAGCACGCAAATTCTCGAAGTCCTCAGTCTCTATGGGGTATACGCCGGCAAACACCATTGGTTTTACTTCTTCGAAACCGTCAATGGCTTTTTCGCAAGGGCGATTGACATGTGTGATAGTGTCGCCAACACGCACTTCGCGCGAGGTCTTGATGCCTGATATAATATATCCCACGTTGCCGGCCGATAGCTCCTCGCGTGGCGACATATTGAGCTTAAGTACACCGATTTCGTCGGCATGATATTCCTTACCTGTGGATACAAATTTCACGAAGTCGTTTTTGCGGATTGTGCCGTTTACGATCTTGAAATAAGCGATAATGCCTCTGAATGAATTGAAAACAGAGTCAAATATTAGGGCTTGGAGGGGTGCCTCCGGATCGCCTTTTGGAGCGGGCACGCGATTGACGATTGCTTCAAGGACTTCGGGGATGCCTTCACCGGTTTTGCCTGATGCGCGTATTATATCGCCTCTATCGCAACCGAGCAGGTCGATAATCTGGTCTTCGACCTCGTCGGGTTTTGCGCTGTCGAGGTCTATTTTGTTAATCACCGGTATGATCTCGAGGTCGTTGTCTATGGCCATGTATAAATTTGATATGGTCTGAGCCTGAATGCCTTGCGAGGCATCGACAATGAGTAGGGCTCCCTCGCAGGCAGCTATCGAGCGTGACACTTCGTATGAAAAGTCTACGTGTCCCGGAGTATCAATGAGGTTGAGAGTGTAGCGTTCGCCGTTGATGACGTGCTCCATCTGTATAGCGTGGCTCTTGATGGTGATGCCTCGCTCACGC
>CAZAME010000098.1:0-5661 GCA_964486445.1 uncultured Bacteroides sp.
CCGTGAGATATATCGACGACATGGCTCCCGCTGCTCAGAAGTGGGAAATACTCAGCGCTCTGACAGGCGAAGTACTTGCGTCGGAATCAAACACCGGCTCCATCACCACCAGCCTTCCCGAAATCGGTGTATATGACCTGCGTCTCACCGACAAAGACGGCAATGCCAAGCTCATGCGTGCCAAGATACAGGTGACAAGCGAGGCAACCGGTGCTGTACCCGAAATCACATCTATCTCTGTTGACAAGACCTCTGCAGAGGTTGGCGATGACGTCACATACAGCTACACTGCACGCACAGGTGAGGGTAAAGTATCTCGCGCTGTCGTTGTAGCTGACCCCGAGCTCCTGCAGATTCCCGGAGAAGTGCAGGTTGGCAAGGCTTACTCTTATGCATTGTGGTTCAAGGCCGATGAATTCGCACACCTGCGCGACGGCACAAACCTCATTTGCAAAAACTACATCGGCGACAAATGGCCCCACAACAACTGGGGTGACCTGTGGGTGACAATCCGCAACACCGATCTTGACATTTCATCGTCGCACACCGGAGCAGTCACAGGCACAAAAACTGCCGGCAACGAGGTATCTTTCAACGTAATGGGTTGGGAAGCTCACAAAATGGCCTGGGATAAGATGATTTCTCTCGGCTACAGCGTGGAGCCCGGCAGTTGGACACACATTGTTGTGACCCAAGACACAAACAACGAGCAGCAACTGTATTTCAACGGTAAACTTGTCTGCAAAGCCAACGCCTCATTCTCGAAGCGTCGCTCTGATTATACCACCGACTCTCGCGTGGACAAAACTGTGGAAGCCCCCATACACATAGGTGGCGCAGGTGTATACAAAGCCGCCTTAACAGGTCTTGTCGACGAAGTAATGGTGTGGAACCGCCCCATTACCGAAGACGAAGTGAAACGTGCTATGGAAGGCTATGCACCCGATGAAGTACCCGACGGCTTGCAGGCATACTATACTTTTGAGTCGATTAATGCCGACGGCTCCTTCCCCAACTTAGGAAAGGCAGGCAGCAGCTATACAGCTAAGATCATCACAGTTGATGGTGCGGCCGGTGAGACAACTGCCAATGCTGCATACGTGCAGCAAGAAGCCGACAACAGCATGCTCGGTAATCCCGGCATCGAAGGTACACTCGAGGTAAAGACAACCGCCAAGTGGGATCTCTCCGGAGCCGACGTGAAGACCACAGCTGACAAGGCTGTCACCGTGATCTACAATACTCCCGGCAAATATGAGGCCGCCCTCACACTCACCAACGAATGGGGCAGTCACTCACTTGTAGAACCTGAAATGATTGAGATCAACGGCACCGTTGGTATTGACGACACCTTCGCCAAGAATGAACTTGAAGTAACAGCCCACGCAGGCATCGTTTCTCTATCATTCGCCGAAAGTGCTAACTATACTATCAATATCATCGCTCTTGACGGTAAACTGCTTCAAAGCGAGTCTATCAGTGCCGAAGCAGGCAGCACAGCCACCTTGGTTATCAATGCTCCTGCAGGCATGTATATCGCACAGATTTTGCGCAATGGCAGTCAGCTAAAAACCATCAAGATAATTAAGTAATTAACATAAATTATCACTACACAAGCCGGGGGCAGCAGCATGCAGCTCCCGGCTTGTTTGTCACAAATATAGCTCTATCTACTATCGGAACAGAAATATTTCGTATCTTTGCACGGTAATATAGACCGACGGATGCGTAACCCATTTCACATAAAGCGCCTCGATTTGTTCATGCTGCAGACCTTTCTACCTCTGCTGTGCATGACATTCTTCATCTGCCTTTTCATAGTGCTGATGCAGTTTTTGTGGCGTTCGCTCAACGACCTTGTTGGTAAAGGGCTTGACTTCAGTGTCATCTGTGAGCTATTCTTCTATGCCGCACTCACTATGGTGCCCATGGCTCTTCCCTTGGCTGTGTTGCTTGCGTCGCTTATGACCTTCGGCAATCTCGGAGAAAAGTTTGAACTGACAGCCATGAAGGCTGCCGGCATATCGCTTATCCGCATAATGCGACCCCTGATTATATTCATGACATTTGTGTCGGTGGGCGCATTCTTCTTCCAGAACAATGTATTGCCAATCGCGCAGACAAAGATGTGGACTCTGCTATTCTCTATGCGTCAGAAGTCGCCTGAAGTGGAGATCCCTGAGCGAGCTTTTTACGACCAGATTCCCGGCATCAATCTTTACATCGATCATAAGGACAAGGAAACAGGCATGCTTTATGACCTGATACTATATGACGTATCCAAAGGCTTCGACAATGCCCGCATCATTCTATCAGACTCTGCCAAATTGAGCTTTACAGAAGACAAGACACACCTTTTCCTGCAGCTCTACCAAGGCGAGATGTTTGAGAACCTGCGCGACCAGTCGTTTGGGCGTAATGCCACAAAAAACATGCCTTTCAGGCGAGAATCCTTCCCTCTTAAGGAGTCATATATAATTTTTGACGCCAACTTCAACCGCATGGATGACAGCGTAATGCGCGAGCAATATGTTGGCAAGAACGTGAGCGAACTACGCACGTCTATCGACTCATTGGGCAAACGTGTCGACAGCCTCGGGAATGTCTACGGAAATGATATAAAAACTCGCGGCTATCTCGGGCTTGCATATACACTGCCCGAAGACTCCGCATCTCCAGACAAGGCTACACCCGACCGAATAGCACGAGCCGAAGCCCTTGATCTCGACTCGATATTTTATTACTCGCCGTCGAATGCGCGCAACTATCTGAATCTTGCACTAAGCAAAGCCCGCATGCAGAAACAGGATTTTGAATACAAAACACTCGTGTTGAAGGAAGAGACCAAACTGCTGCGCAGGCACGACATAGAGTATCAGCGCCGCTTCACGATGCCAGTAGCTTGTCTGGTGTTCTTCTTCGTCGGTGCACCCCTCGGTGCTATTATAAAGAAAGGTGGCATCGGCACACCACTCGTCATATCGGTGTTCCTGTTTATCGTCTATTACATTTTCGACAACATGGGCTTCAAGATGGCCCGCGACGGTCGCCTGCAAGTATGGGAAGGCATCTGGCTAAGTACTGCCGTAATGCTCCCGCTGGGCATTTTTGTCACATACAAGGCCGTGGGCGACTCCGCTGTGTTCAACTCCGACGCCTACACCAATTTCTTCAACCGACTGCGCGGTCGCAAACCACGCCGCTCCCTGGCGCTCAAAGAAGTAGTTATCACAGAAGTCGAAACGCCTCAGGCACTTGAAATGATCGATGCTCTACTGCCACTCGAGCAGCCGGCACCCGACACAACCAACCGACTAAACACTCTTATCGACTATCTATCCAACACGCGCGATCACCGCATGATAAATCTGCTCAACCGGCTGCCTTTCAAAGTCAGCAAACGCAGCTGGGCGTCGGTGAAGGAGACGCTTGCACTGATGCGCGGACTACTTGACGGCACAGTCACTGTTGTAGACGATGACGACGACAATGAGCCGGCGAAACCAGCTGCCGCCAACAATGATGCCTCGGCAGATGTTGATAAATGAGAAAACAATAACCTTATGGAAAAAATAAAACTTGACAGCATCGAAGATGCCATCGCCGACTTTCGCGAAGGCAAAATGATAATAGTCGTTGACGACGAAGACCGCGAGAACGAGGGCGATATCATCGTCGCCGCTGAAAAAATCACTCCCGAGCAAGTGAACTTCATGCTCAAGAATGCCCGAGGAGTGCTCTGCGCTCCTATCACCATTGACCGCTGCAAGGAGCTCAACCTTCCGCATCAGGTTGAAGACAATACTTCGGTGCTGGGTACACCATTCACCGTCACAGTCGACAAACTCGAAGGATGCTCAACAGGCGTGTCGGCCGATGACCGTTGCGCCACAATACGCGCTTTAGCCGATCCCTCATCAACACCGGCGACTTTCGGCCGACCTGGTCACATAAATCCTTTATATGCCCAGAATCAGGGCGTACTGCGCCGCAGCGGTCATACAGAGGCAGCTGTTGACATGGCTCGTCTGGCCGGACTGCAACCTGCTGCCGCCCTGATGGAAATAATGAACGACAACGGCACTATGGCCCGACTACCCGAATTGCGTCGCATGGCCGACGAATGGGGCATGAAACTCGTGTCAATCGCCGACTTAATTGCATATCGCCGTCGCACTGAATCACTTGTAGAAGCAGGTGTGGAAGTTGATATGCCCACAGACTACGGCCACTTCCGCCTCATACCTTTCAGGCAGAAGAGCAACGGCCTCGAGCACATCGCCCTCATCAAGGGCGACATATCTGACGGCGCTCCGGTGCTCCTGCGCGTGCACTCTTCGTGCGCAACGGGTGACATCTTCGGATCAAAGCGATGCGACTGCGGCGACCAACTGCATAAAGCCATGGAAATGATAGAAAAAGAAGGCCGTGGAGCCATAATCTATCTTAATCAGGAAGGTCGAGGCATAGGCCTGATGGATAAAATTAAGGCTTATAAACTACAGGAAGAGGGTCTCGACACCGTCGACGCCAACCTTCACCTCGGTCATAAAGCCGACGAACGCGACTACGGTGTAGGAGCCGAGATACTCAGCAAACTCGGCATACGCAAGATGCGGCTGCTCACCAACAATCCATGCAAACGCATTGGTCTTGAAGGCTACGGACTCGAGATCGTAGAGAATGTACCAATCGAGATTGAGCCCAATAAATACAATCGCTTCTATATGCATACCAAAAAGACGCGAATGGGACACAAGCTTGACAAAGTGGACTGACGACACAAGGTAACACTAAAAACATGCTCCCGCAGCCCCACAGCCGGCCCGGGAGCATTTTTCATGCAAAAAACTCTCATTCGAGTCAAAAAAGCCAAAAAAGAGAGGCAAAATTTTGTTTCTACAAAAAGTAATTCTAAATTTGCAGTGTATTATCCAATCTAACACCGCGACCAATCGCCCCACAGCATTGTACGACACTAATAACTAATCATATTAATCTATTTTCTCAAATTCAGTAATTTTTATTATCTTATGGAAGCTCAAAAGCCCACAGCTAAGCCCGCAAAGGCTACCGCTGAGAACAAGAAAAACGTTCCCGGTATCAAGAATGCATTCTTGGTAATCATCTGCTGCGCAGTTATCTGCGTTCTGCTGTTTATCTTCTGGTTTGGTAACGGCATTCACTTCGAAGACGGCAACTCCGACGGTCATCCCATCAACCTGTGGGGTACAATCTTCAAGGGCGGTGTCATCGTGCCTATTCTTCAGACTCTGTTCCTCACCGTTATCGTTCTCTCTGTAGAGCGTTGGTTCGCCCTCTCTGCCGCTAAGGGCAAAGGCTCCATCGACAAATTCGTTGCCGCTGTTAAGAAGTGCCTCGTAAACAAGGACATCGCCGGCGCACAGGAACTCTGCAAGAAGCAGAAAGGTTCAGTAGCTGCTGTAGTTGCTGCTGCCCTCGTTCGCTACAAAGAAATGGATGAGAACACCGTGCTCACCAAAGAGCAGAAGATCGCTACCCTCCAGAAGGAAGTTGAAGAGGCTACCGCTCTCGAGATGCCCGCTCTCCAGCAGAACCTCCCCATCGTTGCTACCATGACTACCCTCGGTACTCTCGTTGGTCTTCTCGGTACTGTAATCGGTATGATCAAGTCATTCC
>CAZAME010000099.1:0-5623 GCA_964486445.1 uncultured Bacteroides sp.
ACCGCATCCCCTTCTCGATGCACGTTGCAGGCTACAAGTACAACGAGATCGCCGAAGAAATGAATCTTCCCCTCGGCACCGTGAAGTCTCGCATCTTCTTCGCCCGCAAGAAACTGCAGGAACGCTTCAGCGACTACCGTTGATAGACATTCCCTGTCTTATATAGGCTTCCCGCTTGCGAAGCTGATTCTCATAACCGGCTAAACAATAAGAAACTCCTCTTCTCCGATATATGAGGCTCAGGCAGTCGCCTCGCAAAAAGCACTGCTAAGATTGCTAAGAATAAAAGAAAAAGTTTAGGTTAAAGATAGGTTAAAAGAATAAGGTAAAAAAAGATTATAAGACAACTGTTATTTTTATGACGAGCACCGGCTGCGGAAGTGATTTCCGCAGCCGGTGGCCGTTTATAGCATGCATTGCCATTATTCCCTCAACCTACTTAACGTGGAGCGCCTTTAGATGCGACGACCCCTCCCATCTCACCCCGCGACAATGCCATCGCTCTACCATCAACTCACAAGCCTGAAAGGCTTGCCCTATATATAACCCTCACGCGGCCTTTGGTCGGGGCTACAGTTCCAATCGCCTCCAAGGAGGCTCCGGCTGCCCCGCAGCCACGAGTGTGGTGGCGATGAGGTGTATGACATATTAGGTTCAAGGCGAGTCTTTGCAGACTCGATCCTGTAGGGATGGCTTTTCCGGACCTAACCTCTCTGCGCTCGGCAAGACCCGGTTATATAAAAGGCGAGGACCTTCGGCCCTCGGACACAGCCGCCTTCCCCGCAGCCACAGAGCATATCAGTTATAGTCGTCATATTAGACCTATTCGTCTTATTACCTCCATGTTGGCGCGTCAGCAGCGTAGCTGCCCGAGCCTCCTTGGAGGCGACAGGATCTGTAGCCACATCCAAGTGCTGCATCGCAGCGCGCAGGGTGTGGACCCCGCCACCTCACTCCCGACAGAGCGCCTTTAGGTGCGACCACCCCATCATTCGAGTTACTAATTTTCCGATTGCTGCTCTGCAATTTTTGCTTCCATTTGGGCGATATGATCACGGTCTATATTTATATAAGGGTGATTTTCTCCAAAAATTTCCAAATCGAGTTCAAGCACTTTATTATAATACTTTAACGCTTCAGTATAGTTGCCTTGCTTGTCATATAGCTTTCCAATATTGTTGTAATATTGGGCCACATGCGGGTGCTTTTCGCCAAAGATTTCCAAGTCGATTTTCAGCGCTTTTTCATAGTACTTAAGCGCCTCAGGATAGTTGCCTTGATTGTCATATACTGATCCGATATTGTGGTAAGAAGTCGCCACATTTGGGTGATTCTCGTCAAAAATGGCCAACAGGATCTTCAGTGCCTTTTCAAAATACTTAAGCGCCTCAGCATAGTTGCCTTGCTCGGCATATACCGCTCCAATATTATTGTAAAAAGTCGCTACATTCGGGTGATTCTCGCCAAAGATTTCCAATTGAATATTTAGCGCTTTTTCAAGATACTTTAGCGCCTGAGTATAGTTACCTTGCTCGTCATATATCAGGCCAATATTGTTGTAAGACGTTGCAACAGCGGGGTGATTTTCGCCAAATAATTCCAACAGGATCTTCAGTGCTTTTTCAGAAAATATTAGTGCCTCGGAATAATTGCCTTGGTCGTTATATACAACTCCAATATTACTGTAGGATGTAGCCACATTCGGGTGATTCTCACCAAAGTTTTCCAAGTCGATTTTCAGCGCTTTTTCATAAAACCTCAGCGCCTCAGCATAGTTGACTTGATAGTAATATACGCATCCGATATTGTTGTAATAAGCAGTAACATCTGGGTGGTTTCCTCCATGTTTCTCTATTGCGCACACTAAAGCTCTGTTATAATAATCTAAAGCTTCTGAATATTTTGCGAGGTAGTTGGCTACAAATCTCCCTGCCTCAAAAAGATAAATTGGATTATCTGGCATTAGTTCGATGCGTTTTTGCAGATAGTAGGCGGCGGAGTCGTTTTGGAATTTACTTGCGGCGACAAGGTATTGGCTGTAAAGCATTTCAGCGACTTTCTCGGTGTTGGCGCTGTTTTCGGCCTTGAGCGCATCGAGAGTCTTCTGTTGCACGTCGATTGCTTCGCGCTGGCGGATCAAGGAGTCGGCCATGGCGACGGCGTTTAGCTTCCTGAGGATGGAGTCGGCTGTGGCAAAGTCGCCGTTTAGCAAGGCGAGGTTGATGGTCTCGTTGTCCTTGTCAATCGTCTCATAATCAAAGCTTGTTAGTCGCTTGGCATACTCGGGTATCTGCTGCTGATATTTGTCGAGATTGTCCTGCAATTCACGCACTTGCTTGCGGTGTTCTTCGAGCGAGATTGTCTTGTTGTCGAGTTCGCGCTTCAGGCGGGCGATGTCCTTGTCATAGTTTTTCTGGGCGTTATCCAGCATCTTGGCTGTGGCCTTCTGAGTCTCATCGGCCTGCTTTTTCAGGTCAACAAGCACAATATCAGTCGTAGAGTTCGGCGAATACTGATATGTTCGTTGGTCGAGCAGCGAGAAGCCGCGTTTATATATGCGGTCGATGTTGAATTCATCGCCGGTTTTCAGCCGGAGCGGGCGCAGCTCAAACTCCACTAAGCCGTTTTTGTTGCTCTTGAAATCAGAATTAATGCCTTTTATAGAGATCTCCACGTCGGGCACGAGTTCATATTTCTTTCCCGGCAGTCGCGCGGTGCGCACACGGGCTTTTTGCGTGTCGGCATACCCGGTGGCAGTTATTCCGGCTAAAATTGCAATAAGAAGCAAGAGTCTTTTCATAGTCATGAAGGATTATGATAGTAAATCAGTGTTATCGTTGTACCGCAACAGATTGATATTCATTTGATGGCATTGATATGGTGTCGGTTACGCCATACTCAGGAATACGAATTTGGTATAATGCCCGCTGAGATTCCAAAGGTATGAATAGATGCACTATTCCGGCTGAATCCGACGTCGTTTCCCATTTTTTATCAATAATAACCATTGTCTCAGCGGCGGGGCAATCCCGGGAAAAATCCCAAAGCTCTGTGCGGATGCTGCCGTAAACATTGACGTCGCGGTTAATGGGCAGAGTCATGCGTTTCTTTAGCACAACAAGAGTGTCAAGCTGCAGAAAGTCAGGACACTCAACCGACACTCTGCACTCCTTACCTAAATATTTATGCGGGATGTTTTGGAAAACAACGGCGTCGCCGATGTGCATAACTGTGTCGGTCTTGGTCTCGTCGCCGAAAGTAATTGACACGATCGCTTCTTCCAAAGGCGGCAGATATGGGTTGTCGACATTCGCTTCTTCAAGATAGACTTGTGAGTCAAAGGGTTGATTGTTAAACCATATCAATAGCATGGCCGCAATGACAGCCGCAATGCCGACTAACCAAGATACAATTTTTGCGAAAAGCCGGCGCCGGTGACGTTGCCATATCGAGTCGAATTCGACTCCGAGGAGCGTTGAGACCAGTTGCACGTAGGCCCGCTCGCGGTTGAGCCATGGCAGGCGAAAGGCTTTTTCGTGAATGTTGGCTCCGAGTATCTCGGGCAGGCCTATTTCTTTTATTTTCTTATTGAAGCACTCTGTGGTCGGGTTACCGCTGTTAGGGATGCCGTCGATGATGAAAAAGTGAATGTTTTTGTCGCGCCCGAGTTCGTGAAAATATTCTATCTCTTTGCCGACCCAATCAGACTGAGCTGAGTTGGGCGAACAAACAACGATGAGATTTTTAGATGCGCGGAGGCGGCTTTTCAGCTCATCGCTCAGGGCACCGAGTTTTATGTCGGAGGGTGCGAAAAACACCGGATTCAGAGGCTTGCGCTGCCACCCGTGCTCATGGCAAAGCGTGGCCGGCATGCGGTAGTGCTCCAGTTTTTTCTGCAGCCGCTTCCCCCAGGCAGTGTCTTTGGTGCTGTAGCTGATAAATGCGTAATACTTATAGTCGTTCATGGCTATCGACTTATGTTATTCCTGGGCTTTATATCTCTTGTAGGCTGCAGCCAGGCGGGTGTGATAGCCGCGCGAGGCATATTTCGGACCGTTGTATCCCCGGGCAAAAGAACTCCAGTCTTTGGCGCGGAGCGATTTGAGCAGGCCGGTGTTTTCTATGAAGTTGGCAAAAAGATCGAGCTGCGACCGCTCGCTGCGGCTCATCTGCGTGATGAAGTCGTCGACCGACTCGGTCCCGCATTTCTTCCAGTTGAAGCCGCCTATCTGAAACATGCCCCAGAAAGTGCCTTGCACGGCAGTGCGCTTATCCACCGTCATTGCCGCATCGAGCCGGGCCTGCTGGGCTGCCTGTCGCGAGCCATAGCGCCGGTCGTTGGGGCGACTGAAAATCACCGGCGATGTCTTGCGGGCCTCTGATAGATTCACTTTGTTGCGGGCCGCAAATTGCTCAAACATTTTCAGGTCGAAGTTTATCAGCGGCATTCCCTCCTTCCAGAAGCCTTGGTGTGTTTTACCGGCCTCTATTGCCACAACAGCCTTGATTGCAGCCGGTTCTACTCCGAGTCTCTCGGCCACCTCGCGGTAATCTTTGTCAGTGAGGTGCATCGACTGCAGAGGTGTGATGGTATCAATCACCGACCACACCGCCACCGTGTGTCCGTCGAGCACAAACGAGTCGAGGCGGGCGAAGAGGTCGGGTGCATCACCATCGCGGGCCGCCGTTGTGGCGGCCCGTGTGGCTATGCTTGCTGCTGCCAGCAGAGCCGGCAACAGAAGTGTTTTTCTAAGGAGCATCGCAGAGTGATGCTTTATTTGCCCTGCTCGGCAACCTTGCGGAGAACTTCGCAAAGGTGTGCCCAGAAGCGCTCAACTGCGGGAATATACATGCGCTCGCTCGGTGAGTGAACGTCGCGCAGGGTGGGGCCGAACGACACCATGTCGAGGTGAGGATATTTGGTGAGGAACAGACCGCACTCGAGGCCGGCGTGGATGGCCTTGATGGCGGGCTTGATGCCGTAGAGCTCCTTGTATGCGTCACGCGAAATCTTCATGATGGGTGACTCGAGGTTGGGCTGCCATCCGGGATAACCCTCGCCGTGCTTAACGACTGCGCCGGCGAGGAGGAAGTGAGCCTCGACCTGTGCGGCGATGTCGAGCTTGCGTGACTCGACCGAGCTGCGCTGGCTGGTGGTGACGACAATAGTGTTATCGGGTGCCATCTTGACTGATGCGAGGTTGGTCGAGGTCTCGACGAGTCCCTCGAGGTCGCGGCTCATCGAAATAACACCGTGAGGTGCCGAGTAGATGGCGCGGATGATGGCTGTAGATGTGTCCTGATCGATGGCGAAGTCGGGAGTGTCAACACTCTCCATGGTGAGCTTGAGGTTGGGCTCGAGGCCGGCGTACTCGTTTTCGAGCTCGGCGATATAGATGTTGAGCTGTGTGCGCACGCTCTCTTTCTTGGATGTGTGCACACCGATGATGGCGTGAGCGGCACGGGGTATGGCGTTGCGCAGGTTGCCGCCGTCAATCTCCGAGAGGACTACCTCATGCTGGCCCGAGAGACGGAAAAGGAAACGGGCAAGGAGCTTGTTGGCGTTGGCGCGGCCCAGATGGATGTCGCCGCCCGAGTGTCCGCCGTTGAGACCCTCGACATT
>CAZAME010000100.1:0-5611 GCA_964486445.1 uncultured Bacteroides sp.
TCTTGAAGTCCTTGCCGGCGATGGGCATCTTGGTCTTCTCGGCGAGCTCCCACATAGCGGGGATATCGACTGTGGTGTTGGGGGCGCCCATGATGAAGGGGCATCCTTCCATGAGAGCTGCGTAGGCGTAGCACATGGAGGGAGCGATGTTCTCGCGGTCGTCCTCCTTCATGGCCTTCTCCAGGTCAGCGAGGGTGTAGTGCTTGTCCTTGTTGATGGGAACGTAAACTTCGGTAGAAGCAGCCCAGAGCACAACAACGCGGTCAACGCCGGTCTCTTTCTTGAAGTTGCGGATGTCTTCGCGGATCTGCTCGGTCATGTCCCAGCGGTCCTTGACGTTCTTGACGTTGTCGCCGTCGAGACGCTTTGCATAGTTCTTGTCGAACGCGGCCTTCAGAGGCTTGATTGCTTCAAGCTCCTCACGCACGGGGTTGATGTCCTTCTCCTTGAGCACCTCGGCGTTGATGGCGCTCTCATATGCGTTTGCGGGATATACGTCCCATGCGCCGAAGACAATGTCGTCGAGCTTGGCGATGGGCACGATTTCGTCATATTTGAGGTATTTTTTGTCGGCGCCGCGACCCACGCGTATTTTGTCGTATTGGGTCATTGAACCTACAGGTTTTGCGAGGCCTTTGCGAGCCATGAGCACACCGGTCATAAAGGTGGAGGTTACGGCTCCGAGGCCTACTACCATCACACCGAGTTTACCTTCAGCGGGCTTTACTTTGTTTGCGGTCATTGTTATTGATTTATAGGTTGATTTGTCAAGAAACGTTTGTCGGTTTATCATGATGCCATGAAAGGCAGACATATTCCGCGGTAAAAGTACATATTGTTTTTCAATTGTGAAATTATTGCCTGTATAATCTTGGTAAAATTTTGTAATATTTACTTAAAATTGGCGCTCAAATGAAAATATATACTAAATTGCGGCGAAAATATCGTATCTCTGTTAATGTTTGTTGGCGGGGCCAGGGGCGGTGATGTAGCGGCTGTAACTTTGGATGAAGCGCTGCATGGCCGGGATGCGCATTAAGATGTACTCAAATATTAGCCAGCCGGCCAGGGCGACACTTATGCCGAGAAGCACATCGATGATGTAGTGATGTGAGGTGTATACTGCAGTAAACCAGATGCCGAGAGTGATGACGCCGAGAGTGATGCTCATCCATTTGGGGCTGCGTGATCTCACACTATAGATAAAGGCCACGAGCGTATAAGCGCTGTGCAACGACGGCACTGCGGCAAAAACATTGGCATTGCGGGCATACAGGCCGTCGAAGACTTGCCAGCCGGTGATGTCGCCGAAGCCTTTCAATCCGGCTACGCTGCCTTTGCATCCGATTATTACATCGAAGCCGTGATCGGCCACATACCACGGCGGGGCAGCCGGATGAATGTAATATATGGCAAATCCAAGCAGATTGACAAACAGAAAGACAATAGCGAAATGCAGATATGCGCGGCTGCGGCCTGCAAAATAGAGCCACAGACCGAAAATCACCGGCACCGGCACCCAGCAAAGATAGAAGATGCCGCCGAGCACATCGAGAATGGAGTTTGTGTGTGCTGCGAAGAACTCGTTGGGAGTGAGGATAGCATCGGCAGTGCTGATGCCGAAGAGACTTTTTTCGGCATTATACAGTCCCTCAGTGTCCACGGGGTTTACCATGTAGTTGGGCACGATATTCATCCAGTCGTAGCTCACGCCGAAGATGACGAAGGGGAGCAGAGCCACAATCAACCGTTGTGTAGTGGCTGATGCGAAGAACAAAGCGGCGATTAGTGCGCAAAGCACGAAATGCTCGGGGCGCGTGCCTACAAACAGTGCGGTCACCGTGAGCCACACAGCCAGTGCCAGGAGCAGGGCTATTGCCTGTCGGCGGGGAGGCAGTGCCATTATTCCTATTTTTTATTGAGCATCTGGCGGCGGCTGTAGTTAAGCCGAGCCAGAGCTGTGAGGTTAGCAAACACGGCAATAATGCCCATCGCAACGGTGAGGATTATGGTGGCGTCGAAGTCACCGTCTACCGACACGCCAGTGATGCCGCAGGCTAAAGCCGACACGGCGGTCACTACTACACGCTCCGGGCGTTGCATGAAGCCTATCTTGCATTCGATGCCAAGGCCCTCGGCGCGGGCTCGCACATAGCTTACCATAATTGAGCCAATGAGAGCCAGGAAGGTGATGAGTGCACCCACAGGGTGTAATGTCATTATCAGGTAATAGGCAATGCCGCCGAGGGTGAACAGTTCGCAATAGCGGTCGAGCACCGAGTCATACATGGCACCGAAGGTTGAGGCCATGTTGCCGAGGCGTGCCACCTGGCCGTCGAGCATGTCAAACAGCGAGAAGGCTATTATGAGCACGCCGCCCCAAAGCACGAACTGATAACCGGGGTCACCTGTCTGGGTGTAGCGATATCCAGCAAGGCAGAACACAGCCGCTGCTGCTACGTTGCCCAGAAAACCGATTGAGGTGACGATGTTGGGGGTGACGCCCATGCGTATGAGCAACCTCACAAAAGGATTGATGACAGCATATATGAGCTGCTGCAAATGATCGCGCTCGGCTTTGGCTGCGGCCTTGGCGGCGCGGGTGATGTCTTTTTCGTTCTCTTTCACGTTGGTTATACTATGTGATGAGGTTAAAATTCAAGCATTTGTTGTGTGACTGTGGTGCCCTGGGCCGCCATTGATGAAATCATCGAAAGCCACGTGGCGATAGACAAAATATCGCTGCAGCAGGAAGTTCCACACTATTGACACGATCAGTGACACGGCCACACGTGCGCCAAAGTAGCAGCTGTCGTCGGAGAGCCCATATTCTTTGAGCAGCTCGACTCCGCTAAGCAAGTGATAGAGTGCGGCTGTGCCGTAGGTGTTGAGCAATAATGATCCGCACCACACAAGGAAATACTTTATTGCCACAGCGCGGGTGCTTAGGCTCGAGGCATGGAAGGTAAAACGGTAGTTGATGCAGCAGTTGGCTATGCCGCCGGCCACTGCGCCCGTGCAAGTGGCAATCCATGCCTGGAGTCCAAAAAAGCTGAACAGTACGTAGCCCAAGCCCAGGTCTATCCACGATGCTACCTGAGAAGAGAGCGATGAGCGGATGAACATGAATATGCCCTCACCATGCAGCATCTTGTCTTTAGCTTTGCCAAGTGTACTCATAACTATTTATGGTGTGATATATCGTGTGGGCGGATTATTTATTGTGTTTTTTTATAAGCTGTAACACTGCCTTTGCTATGGCGGTGGAGGCTTCGGGGCGGCAGGTGGCAAAAGATGGCCAGTCGTTAATGTCGATGAGGCTCAGGGTGCCGTCGGGGGCAAGGATGCACTCGCCGCCGTATATGGTTAATCCAAGCTCGGTGGCTGCGCGCGTTGCAGTGCTCCGCAGTGTTGCATCGAGTGATATACGCTCCTCGGGCAGTGGCCGGCCGTCGTGCATGGGGAAATACCAATAGAAGAATGTTGAGCCCGCGATGCCGTAAAATTGTATCAGCTCTCCGTCGATGTGCCTTTGTATCACAGCTCTTGTGATACCGCGCAGAAAATATTCCTGCACGAGCTCCTGCGCCTCGGCAGCGGTGCGGGCATAGCTCACATCTTCTTTATGCTGGAGGTGAAAGTCGGCGCGCTTGATCCAGCATCTTGTTATTCCAGCGCTCTCGAGCATGTCTATGACGGCCATGTTGGTGTCAACAATCTTGCTCTCTGGAAAAGGCAGGTTGCTGCCGACGAGGATGCGGGTGAGGCGCTCGCGTATGCAGTTCTCGATAGCGAAGCCCGAGTTGATCACAAGGCAACCGCGTTCCTCGGCGCTCTGCAGCGCGTCGATCGACGCTTGCTCACGACACATATTTATTATAATGTTCTCGGTCACGGCTCCCGAGGCCAGTTGATCTTCGTTGTAGATGGTTACGGTGCAGCCGCGTTTACGCAGTTGGTCGGCCACCATGTTGAGTATAGCAGCATCGTTGCCAATGTGATTGGGCGAGTAGACTCCGGCGCGCAGTATTGCGGCGATTTTCGTGTCGGCCATCGTTGTCTTTTCCTTAGTGATGAATGTGTCGTTTGCGCGTATGTTTTGCAAAATTAGCAATATCTGTCCAACCTGCAAAATAATGATGCCGTGCTGTTGGTCATCTGGGCTCGCGGAAGACTATCAGAGGTGATGCATCGTATCGCGGCAGAGCCATGAGCTGCACGTCGGCGTTGCGCGATGATAGATCACCACTGCCGTCGCCCACAGTTGCGCCTGCCTGCTCGAGAGCGTTGCGCGCTGCGGCAAGTGCGAGTTCCGGCGTGTTGTTGTCGTTGCTCAAGTGGCAGAGAAAGACGTGGGTAAGGTCGGGGGTATAGACTTTCTGCAGATAAGCTGCTGCATCGATGTTACCCAGGTGTCCGCGTTGCGAGGCTATGCGTGCTTTCAGAAATTCGGGGTATGCTCCGCGATATAGCATTTCTTCGTCGTAGTTGCTCTCGATCATGATGTAGCGTGCGCGCTGCATGTAGTAGTCGCCGCGCTCGGTGACGCATCCGGTGTCGGTCATCACCGCAAATGAGTGATAGTTGCCGAAGGTGATGTGGAAGCCCACGTTGTCGGTGCCGTCGTGCGATGTCTCGAAAGGAGTGACCGTCATCCCGGCCAAATCAAATGGGTGCTCTTTGTATATGGGCTTGTGGTAGTCTTTGATGCGCGACGATATGCTGTGGCGGCGTAGCACACCGCTAAGCGTGCGCGGAGTTGCATATAGCAGCATGTGAGTCTGCTTGCGCAGCAGCTGGTATGCAAATCTCACGTGGTCGCTGTGGTCGTGGGTGAGGATTATGCCACGGATGCCCTTGAAGTCAATGCCGTTGTCTTTAAGCCGGGTTTTAACTATCATCGGGTCAATGCCGGCATCAATGAGGATGCCTTCGCGGCCATTGCCGAGATAGGCGCAGTTGCCCGATGATCCGCTGCCGAGCGATATAAACAGCAATCTGTCGGTAGGCGATGTGTGCGGACGGGCGCTCCCGAGCTCTGACAGTGGTGATCGGCCTTCTGCGCTGAGTGTTTCGGCTGCTTTGCGCGCTTCCTCGCGGTGGCGGGCAATGAGGTCACCGGCCATATCGGGGCGTGTGAGGTCTATCTCGAGCTCGTCAAAGAGTCCGGGAAGATCATTGAGGGGCGATATGCTGCGACGTTTCTTTACCACGGCAAGGTTCTATGCTTGATTGTTTTCCGCAAAGTTACAAAATTAGAGCGTGTTTGACAAGAAAAGTTAACACGCTCTTATATGCTTAGTGAATAGTTAATATTAAAAAAACTTGAGGGAGCAGCCTCGACTTGTGCCGGACTGCTCCCTCTGTGTGTGTAGCGTGGTGGGGCGACTTATTCCTCGCCTTCTTCGTCTTCTTTCATGTTGTGGAAGACGTTCTGCACATCTTCGTCTTCCTCGAGTTTTTCCAGAAGTTTGTCGATGGCGGCACGCTGTTCTGCGGTGACTTCCTTGAGCTCATGGGGAATGCGCTCAAATTCAGAGCTTATGATCTCAAAGGGATACATATCGTAAGAGGTCTTAGCGCTTTCCGGAATGATTTCGTTCAGCAGGTC
>CAZAME010000101.1:0-5588 GCA_964486445.1 uncultured Bacteroides sp.
ATCCGGCCATAATCATGCGCGCAACCCAGAAGAAGATAATATCCGGGCCTGTGACGAGCGTCGACGTCGGATAATAATAGTTGATCTCCTCGTTGCCGGGGTTATTGATACCGTCAAATAGTGTGATCGGCCACAACCACGACGAGAACCAGGTGTCGAGAGCATCCGGGTCACGGCGCAGGTCGGCGGCAGTGAGCAAGTCATCGCCGCTCTGCTTGCGGGCCTTCTGCAGCGCATCCTCTTCATTGAGTGCAACCACATATTTTTCTTCCTCACCCTCTTTATTATAAAAGTATGCAGGAATGCGGTGTCCCCACCATAGCTGACGGCTTATGCACCAGTCCTGGATATTTTCGAGCCACACGCGATATGTGTTTTTATACTTCTCTGGCACAAATTTTATGATGTCGTCCATCACAGGCGACAGCGATATCTCAGCAAAATGCTGCATCTTCACAAACCACTGAAGCGACAAGCGCGGCTCGATAGGCACCTTCGTGCGCTCCGACAGACCGATATTGTTTACATAGTCCTCCACTTTCTCCATAAGCGAGGCATTCTGCAGATCAACAGCAATTGCCTTGCGCACGTCGAAGCGGTCCATGCCGACATACAGACCGGCAACCTCGGCCACCGTAGCGTCTTCATTAAATATATCTATGCTGGGCAGATTGTGCTTCTTGCCCAACATATAGTCATTCTTGTCATGAGCCGGTGTTACCTTCAGACAGCCCGTGCCAAAGTCTATCTCCACATAGCGGTCTTCAATCACAGGTATTTCGCGGTTCACCAGAGGCACAATAACCTTGCGGCCCTTTAGCCATGTGTTCTTGGGGTCTTTGGGATTGATGCACATAGCAGTGTCACCCATGATTGTCTCGGGGCGTGTTGTTGCCACCACTGCATAATGACGACCGGCCTCATCGGTGTGCACCACGCATCCCTCGTCTATCACGTCGCTATCAGTTAGCTCGGTGTCGGCAGTCAGATAATAACGCAAGTAATACAGCTTGCTTTGCTCCTGCTCAAAAAACACTTCGTCATCGCTCAGAGCCGTGCGGTTCTGCGGATCCCAGTTAACCATGCGCAGGCCTCTATATATGAGTCCTTTGTCATACAGATCCACAAACACCTTGAGCACGCTCTCGCTGCGCTTCTCGTCCATGGTGAATGCAGTGCGATCCCAGTCGCACGAAGCGCCCAGCTTGCGCAGCTGAGTTAGAATAATGCCACCATGCTTCTCGGTCCAGTCCCAGGCATGACGCAGAAACTCCTCACGGGTCAAATCGGTCTTCTTGATACCCTCGGCAGCAAGCTTGGCAATCACCTTAGTCTCTGTAGAGATTGATGCATGATCTGTGCCGGGCACCCACAGGGCATTTTTTCCCTCCATACGGGCGCGGCGCACGAGTATATCCTGTATTGTGTTGTTGAGCATGTGCCCCATGTGCAGCACACCGGTCACATTGGGCGGAGGAATAACGATAGTGTATGGCTCGCGTGCATCGGGCACCGAGCGAAACATCTTGTGCTCCATCCAGTAGGCATACCACTTGTCCTCAACCTCAGCAGGGCTGTATTTGGGGGCTAACTCATTCATTTGTCTGTAATATTTAAATTTTAAGAAGATAATGCTGCACTATTGCATGCCACTGCACGCTCTTACACAGCTAAAATACGTTCAAGCGACAAAATTACAAGTTTTTTTGCTAATTTTGTGTCCTCAACTCATTATATTTTCACATCCCCGACGATGAACAAAGCTATACTTACAGGAAACGTTGGCCGAGACCCCGAGATGCGCTATGTCGGCACGCGCCCGGTTGCCTCTTTCACTCTCGCCACAACTGAGCGTGCCTACACCACAGCAGCCGGTCAGGCTGTGCCGGAGCGCACCGAGTGGCACAACATCGTGTGCTGGGACTCTAATGCATCTATGGCTGAGCGCTATATCCGTAAAGGAGCCAAACTGCTCATCGAGGGAAAGATACGTACCCGTTTCTGGGAAGACCGCAATGCCATCAAGCGCACTGTCACCGAGATTTATGCCGACCACATAGAAATTCTCGGTCGACCCGCAAACCAATAACAATTATCAACACGCTACCACTCCTCCGCAGCATATAATGAAATTTCAGTTAGAAGCCACCGCCCCGGCATCAGCAGCACGCGCCGGCGTCATCACTACAGATCACGGCACAATACAGACTCCCATATTCATGCCCGTCGGCACTGTCGGCTCAGTCAAAGGTGTGCATGCCCGCGAGTTGCGCGACGACATCAATGCACAGATCATTCTTGGAAATACCTATCATCTGTATCTGCGCCCAGGCACCGATATTCTGCAACGAGCCGGCGGACTTCACAAATTCATAGGCTGGGAAAAGCCCATTCTCACCGACTCCGGCGGTTTTCAAGTATTCTCATTGAGCGCCAATCGCAAACTACGCGAAGAAGGCGCCGTTTTCCGCAGCCATATCGACGGCTCCAAGCATCTCTTCACTCCGGAAGGCGTCGTTGACATCGAGCGCATCATCGGCGCCGATATCATGATGGCTCTTGATGAATGTCCTCCCGGCGATTCAGACTATGCCTATGCCCGCCGGTCTCTCGACCTTACTCATCGCTGGCTATTGCGCGGATGGAAACGCTACACCGAGACCGAGGGCCTATACGGCTACTCTCAGGCCTACTTCCCTATCGTGCAAGGTTGCACATTCCCCGAGCTGCGCCGTGAGTCGGCCAAGTTTGTCGCCGATCTCGGCGCCGACGGCAACGCCATCGGTGGCCTCGCCGTTGGTGAGCCTACCGAAAAAATGTATGAAATGATCGAGGTCGTCAACGAGATTCTGCCCACCGACCGCCCACGCTACCTGATGGGAGTCGGCACTCCGGCAAACATTCTCGAGGCCATTGACCGCGGCGTCGACATGATGGACTGCGTGATGCCTACACGCAACGGCCGCAACGGCATGCTCTTCACCTCCGAAGGCATCATGAACATGCGCAACAAGAAGTGGGCCGACGACTTCTCTCCTCTCGACCCCAACGGCACTGCCTTCGTCGATCATGCATACTCACGTGCCTACGTGCGTCACCTGTTTATTGCGCAGGAGCTGCTCGCAATGCAGATCGCCTCAATACACAACCTCAGTTTTTATCTATGGCTTGTCGGCGAAGCACGCCGGCACATCCTCGCCGGTGACTTCGCCACATGGAAGCCGCAGATGATCGAGCGTGTCACACGACGTCTGTAGAACCTCCCCACTCTCCTACTCCAGTCATACACCACATCAAGCAACCGACAATGTTCAAGATTCTTGACCGCTATATAATCCGTAAATTTCTCGGCACCTACGTTTTCGCCATCCTTTTGCTGCTGGCAATCGTAGTCATGTTTGACATCAACGAGAAATTCGACGCCTTCTCAAAAGCACCTCTCAGCGCCACACTCGTCGACTATTTTCTTAACTTTCTCCCCTACTTTGCCAACCAGTTTAGCCCGCTGTTTACCTTCATAGCAGTCATCTTCTTCACATCAAAACTCGCCGGAAACTCCGAAATAATAGCTATGCTTGCCGCAGGCGTGAGCTATCGGCGCATGCTCATGCCATATCTGTTTTCGGCAACAGTAATTGCAGCCCTCACATTCGTCTTGAGCGCATATATCATCCCGCCGGCCAACGTCAAACGCATAGAGTACACCAACACCTACGTCAAAAACAAGCGCATCGACTATGGCAGCAACATCATGCTCATGGTGGCGCCCGGCGAGATAGCCTACCTCACACGATACGACAACGTCAATAAAACAGGCACCCGATTCTCACTTGAGAAATTCGAAGGAAAAAAACTCGTCTCTCGTCTCACTGCTCAAACCATTAAGTGGGACACGCTCTATCATTGGACAGTGCGCGACTACACAATCCGTGAGTTCACCGAGCACCGCGAGTTCATTACTACAGGCCGATCCCTCGACACTGTCATCCCCTTTGAGCCTCGCGACTTCCTCATTGCCAAGAACGACCACGAAAAAATGACCACGCCCGACCTCTCGCAGTATATCGACAGCCAGAAAGACCGAGGTGTCGGCAATATACAATCATTTGAAGTCGAGTATCACAACCGCTTCGCCATGACAGCGGCAGCCTTCATCCTCACCGTCATAGGCATGGCATTGTCGTCAAAAAAAGTAAAGGGCGGCATGGGCCTCAACATAGGCATCGGACTCGTACTCAGCTTCAGTTACATCCTGTTTATGGCAGTTACATCATCCTTCGCCGTCTCAGGTCTCACCTCTCCCATGGTGGCAATGTGGATCCCCAACCTCGTCTACACCATCATCGCCATCATCCTCTACCGCCGCGTCTCCAAGGGATAGTAAATCTCTATGCCCCACTATCGACTCATTCGTCTTATTTGTGACATATCAGTCCTAAGTGTGCTGCTACACACCACGTTTAGCTCGTCAATCAGCTGCGTAGCATCCCGAGCGTGAAAAGACACCGCTAAATACCAAAGTCTCAGAGAATTTTCGTACATTCGCACTTGAAAATGAACGACTTCAAAATCTATGGCAAAAATCATAGTACAAAATACAGAGGTAAATGTGGTTCGTGTCAACGGCGAAGACTACATTTGTCTTACAGATATGCTCAAAGCCAAGGACGGTGATTTTTTTATCACCGATTGGTTGCGCAATAGAAACACCCTTGAATTTATTGGAATTTGGGAGAAAGTTTATAACCCCAATTTTAATTATGGCGAATTCGCCATAATTAGAAATCAGTCCGGTTTAAACAGCTTCAAAATAAGTGTTAAGGAATTCGTAGCTCGAACCAATGCAATATGCTTGCAAGCAAAAGCCGGGCGTTACGGTGGCACATACGCACATAAGGATATCGCTTTTGAATTTGCTATGTGGATAAGTCCGGAATTTAAGGTATACATTGTCAAGGAATTTCAGCGGCTTAAAACCGAGGAACAAAAATTGCTTGGATGGTCGGCGAAGCGCGAACTGTCTAAAATCAACTACCGTATTCATACTGATGCAATCAAGACACATCTTCTTCCGGCAGAAATTACACGCGAACAGGCTTCGTATGTCTATGCCGACGAAGCCGATGTTCTCAATGTAGCAATGTTCGGTAAAACCGCTCGCCAGTGGCGTGAAGAAAATCCAGATTTGAAAGGTAATATTCGTGATTACGCATCAATCAACGAACTTATATGCCTCTCTAACATGGAAAATCTCAATGCTGTGTTTATCGAGCAAGGAATGCCGCAGAGTGAGCGACTAATGAAACTAAACCAAATAGCTATTCATCAAATGCAAATTTTGGGGAGTGGCGACAATGACCGTAAACTCTTGAAATAAGTCCCTCACAATATTTGCATGGAATTCACAATTGACCCGTGCCCTCATTGGCACTAATAATCATCGTCGAGCAGTTGATAAACATACTGTAATTGTGTATCGGAAAGTTCGTGCCAGTCTTGGGTACGATAGAATCTTGTAATAGTCTGCATATAAAATTATTGCTGTCCGATAAAACTTTGTGATGTAGCAAAAAATTAGGGTCGACTCA
>CAZAME010000102.1:0-5576 GCA_964486445.1 uncultured Bacteroides sp.
TCCTTCCTCGACTTCATCCGCGATGTCGGCAAGCACATCACCGTCAACTATATGATGGCAAAAGACTCTGTGAAAAAGCGTCTCTCAGGCGAGTCTCAGCAGGGTATGTCGTTCACCGAATTTTCATATCAGCTCGTGCAGGGCTACGACTTCCTCACCCTCTTCCGCGACCGCAACTGTGTGCTGCAGATGGGTGGTTCAGACCAGTGGGGCAATATGACCACCGGATCTGAACTCGTGCGCCGCACTCTCGGCCAGGAAGTATTCGCCCTCACCTTCCCCCTGATCACCAAGGCAGATGGCGGCAAATTCGGCAAAACCGAGAGCGGCAACGTGTGGCTCGATCCCCGGTACACCTCGCCTTACAAATTCTATCAGTTCTGGCTCAATGTCAGCGATGCCGACGCCGAGAAATACATCAAGATCTTCACTGAACTGCCCCAGGATGAAATCGAGGCCCTCGTTGCAGAGCAGGCTGCCGATCCCGGCGCACGCCCCCTGCAGAAGCGTCTTGCCAAGGAGGTGACAACCATGGTGCACTCCGCTGCCGACTATGAGGCCGCAGTTGAAGCATCGCAGATTCTCTTCAGCAACAAGGCTGCCGACATACTCCACAAAATCGATGAAGCTACTCTGCTGGCCGTGATGGAGGGTGTGCCCACATTCGACGTCTCCCGTGCCGAAATCGAGGAAGGCATCAAACTCGCCGACCTGCTTGTCGATCGCGCCAAGGTCTTCCCCTCGAAGGCCGAAATGCGCAAGATGGTGCAAAACGGCGGTGTATCGGTGAACAAAGAAAAAATCACCGACCCCTACACTCCTGCCTCTACCGACATGCTGCTCAACGACAAATATATACTTGTGCAGCGCGGCAAGAAAAATTACTTCCTGCTCATTGCAAAGTAAGCAATCATTTACAGACTATATAAACATACCCGCCGCCCGCGACAACCATGGGCGACGGGTATGTTTTTAGTTTACTGGTATTATCTGTCTAAATCCACAACCAGACCGTCGTAGGCCTGATGCACACCGGCGGGGAGCGATGATTCTACGTCGGCATGAAGTCCAAGCTGATGACTCGCATGGGTGAGATATGTGCGGCGTGGAGATATACGCTCTATCAGTTTCAGCGCCTCCGACAGACTCAGATGCGAGTTGTGTGGCTCATGACGCAGAGCATTTAGCACAAGAGTGTCTACTCCGCGCAGAGCTTCCACCGTCTCGTCGGGCATGGTCTTGCAATCAGTGATGTATGCAAATTTGCCGATGCGGAATCCAACTATGGGCAGATTCCAGTGCATCACCACGACAGGCAACACATCCACACCGCCCTCTGCGACATGAAAAGATTTATATGGCTGTATGTCGCGCAGATTCAACCTTGGCACACCCGGATATAAACTCTCGCCGAAGCAATAAGGCAGGCGTGTGCGCAAATCGCGGGCCACATCGGCCTTGCAGTAAAGAGAGAAGCCGTCGGGATATGTATATGGGCGCACATCGTCTATCCCCCCGACGTGGTCATAATGCTGGTGAGTCAGCAAGGCGGCCGCTATCTCAGGCGACCCCAGCCTAAGTATCTGCTCTCTAAAGTCAGGGCCGCAGTCGATGAGCAGATTGCGCCCGTCGTCGGTGGTGAGCATAGCCGATGCCCTCAGCCTTTTGTCGCGAGGATCGGTTGAAGAGCACACTTCGCAGTTGCAGCCTATCTGTGGCACTCCTGTCGACGTGCCGGTGCCGAGAAAAGTCAGTTTCATTTGCGATAAGCAGTGAGAAGTCCGTCTTGAAAAATGAGATACCTGCCATCGTCGTAATTCCATACCTCAAGAACACCGGCTGTAGCAGGGCGCCGATCGATGTCGGCGGGAGTGCCAAGAGCCAGCCGACACTCGTCGCGGGTCATGCCTTCGGTCACACGCGAATTTTGTATCAGCAACCAGTTTTCGTCGGTAATCATCGGATAGCGCTTATGAGGATCGTCAAAGGCAAAGAGTGTGGCGAAATTGCGCATGCGCGACCCCTCGGGCGACACAAGCGACATGAGCACACAACGTTGCGGAGCACCTTCAGCAGTAAAAAGCACCTTCACCGGATAGACATAGCTGCCCGGCACAACATCGTCGACATGCACTTTCTCAAATCGCCGACCCGACACAGCTTTCTCGTCGATGTCATACCACACCGGCGTGAGAATATACAGATCGCGGCCTTTGAGCCTGTCGCGTACAGCTTCTACAGAAGCCAGATCAACCGTAAAAGGCACGTCAAAACTCTCGCGCGCGGCAAGAGCGCCTGCCGAGGCATTGACACGGTAGACAAGTTCACTGCCACGGCGATCAAAAATCAGATCTGTGACCGAGTCGCCGGTAACCGAGATTGCGCCCTCGGCACGGAGCCATCGCAGTGTATCGCCCGGCTGCGGCAGGTCGGAGTCAGGGATGCCGGCTTTGAAAATAAGGTCGATGCGATTGTCGTTGACAAGCAGTTCCTTGCCCGGGCGCCAGTCGCTGAAGGGGCGAGGCTTCACATCGGCAAGAAACTCCATTTCGGCAGTCACCGTCACCTTTTGGCGGCGCACATCCTGCGCTGTGATCTTAGGCGTGCTCTCCACACCCGTGAAGCAACTTTGCAGAAGCATCACGGGAGCAGACAGCAGCGTCAATGTCAGATATCTTTTCAGTGAGAACATTTGTCAGAAACACAATCACTTGCCAGGGGTGATGCCCAGGTTGTGATATATAAAGGAATAGATGTCGGCATACTCGTCGATGACCTTAGCCACCGGCTTGCCTGCGCCGTGACCGGCTTTTGAATCTATGCGGATGAGTTTGGGAGCATCGCCGGTGTCGGCAGCCTGCAGTGCTGCGGCATATTTAAACGAGTGAGCCGGCACTACGCGGTCGTCGTGGTCAGCCGTAGTGACCATGATAGCCGGATAGGGTGTGCCATCGTTGCTGATGTTGTGTGCAGGCGAGTAAGCCCTCAGATAAGCCGCCATTTCGGGAGAATCGGCACTTGTGCCATAATCGCTCGCCCAGTTCCAGCCGATAGTAAACAGGTGATAGCGCATCATATCCATTACACCCACGCGCGGTATTGCGACTTTGAAGAGGTCGGGGCGCATATTGACTGTGGCTCCGACAAGCAGACCTCCATTGCTGCCACCCTCGATGGTGAGCAACTCGGGAGTTGTCCACCCCTCGTTTATCATATACTCAGCGGCTGCAATGAAGTCATTGAACACATTGAGCTTATTGAGCTTGGTGCCGGCCTCATGCCAGCCGTCGCCATACTCTGCGCCACCACGCAGACCGGCCTGTGCATAGATACCACCGTTTTCAAGCCACAGCAGACGGTTGGGTGAGAACGACGGATGCAGGGTGATGTTAAAGCCGCCGTAGCCATATAGATATACCGGATTGCTGCCGTCGCGCTTGAGCCCTTTCTTATAAGTAAGATACATGGGAATCTGTGTGCCGTCGGCTGAAGGATAAAACACCTGCTCCACCACATAATCATCGGGATTGAAGCCCTCGATGGCTGTCTGCCTGAACACTGTGCTTGTGCCTGTAGCCGGGTCGAGGCTGTAGATAGTCGGAGCGTAGTTAAACGACGCAAACGAGTAGTAGACACTGTCGGTCTTGCCATCGGCCGACACACTCACCGACCCTATAGCTGGCAACTCAACTTCGCGCTGACGCTTGCCGTCGAGACCGTAGACATACAGATGATTGGTGCCGGCGTTGTCGTATGTCAGCAGCATCTTGTCTTTGCCTGAGAAGTCGGCCGACACAAGAACATTATCAGGATCCTCGGGCACAAGTTCACGCCAGTTGGCCTTTGCCGGATTCGACAGAGGCACGGTGACAATGCGGTAGCGGGGAGCATCGAGCGATGTGAGCAGATATATCAGTCCGTTTTTCACGCCCAACACCTTCATGGGCACATCCTGGGTTGGGTGCACGATCTTCCAGTCGGCACCAGGCTTGTCGAGCTCCTTAAACTTCACTGACTCACCAAGTCCCTGACCGCCGCCATATACAAACAGATAAGGCTGATTCTCGGGCACATAGGCTGTGTGGAAATACAGTGGCTGCTCCTTGTCTTCATAGGCTATGACATCGGCGCTCTGCGGTGTGCCGAGCTTGTGATAGTAGATGCTGTGATATTCATTGGCATTAGAGAACTCCTTGCCAGCCTCGGGCCTTGGATAAGCGCTGTAGAAAAAGCCGTCGCCATGCCAGGCTGCATCAGTAAACTTAGCCCACTCGATGTGATCATCGAGCAGTTCGCCGGTGGAGGTGTCCATCACATATATCTCAGTCCAGTCGCTGCCGCTGCGCGATATCAGATAAGCAGTATAGCGGCCGTCGGGCGACTGAGAGAGGCCGGTGAGAGCCACAGTGCCGTCATCAGAGAGCGCATTGGGGTCAAGGAACACTTCTGTGCTGTCGCCCTTTACACGGTAAATGACCGACTGATTGCGCAGACCGTCGTTTTCAGAATAATAGGTATTGCCGTCGTTGCCAAGCCATGGCAGACCGATTTTTTTGTAGTTGTTGAGCACGGTGAGACGCTTGCGCAGGTCGTCGCGGAAGGGGATGGCCGCCAGATAGTCCTGCGTGATTTTGTTTTCGGCCTCAACCCACGCGAGCGTGGCGGCTGCGGTGTCGTTCTCAAGTGGGCGATAAGGGTCGGCGACTTCCATGCCGAAATACACATCGACAGTGCTGTCTTGAGGAGCTTGGGGATATGTGATTTTACCCTTTCCGGCCGAGCCGCAGCTCTCCAGAGCTAAAGGTGCCAAAACCAAGGCTGGTATAAGGTAGCTTGCTTTCATGTCTTTGATTGATAAATATATAAACCCCGGGCGCGCTGAGGTGAGCTTGCCCGGGGTGATTGTTTTTTATTCCTCAGGATCAGCTCAGTCGGCAATGAGGTTCTTGCCGGTCATTTCCTTGGGTTGCGGCAGCCCCATGATGTGGAGCAGCGTCGGAGCCACGTCGGCCAGGATGCCGTCGGCAACCTTTGCGTCGGTGTCGGCCGACACATACACACATGGCACGGGGTTGAGAGAGTGCGCCGTGTTGGGAGTGCCGTCGGGGTTGACCGCATTGTCGGCATTGCCGTGGTCGGCGATGATGATGACGCTGTAGTCGTTCTTCTTGGCTGCCTCCACCACATCGTGCACGCAGTTGTCAATGGTCTCCACAGCCTTCTCTATGGCGGTATATATGCCGGTGTGGCCCACCATGTCGCCGTTGGCGAAGTTTACTACAATAAAGTCATATTCATTGGTGTCGATAGCAGCCACCAGCTTGTCTTTCACCTCGTAGGCGCTCATTTCGGGCTTGAGGTCATAAGTAGCCACTTTTGGCGATGGCACCAGCACACGGTCTTCGCCATCGAAAGGAGCCTCGCGACCGCCGTTGAAGAAGAAAGTGACGTGGGCATACTTCTCAGTCTCAGCTATATGCAGCTGCTTCTTGCCAAGGCTCGAGAGATATTCGCCAAGTGTGTTGTCAACATTCTCCTTGTTGAAGAGGATGTGCACGCCCTTGAACGAAGCGTCG
>CAZAME010000103.1:0-5560 GCA_964486445.1 uncultured Bacteroides sp.
TAATAGCATTCCTGTTCACCACCGTGGCAGCCAACGCCATCGCGATAGTGGGCAGCAATCCTGTGAGTGGCATGACCCTCATGACCCTGATCATCGCCTCGGCAGTGTTCGTGGCCATCGGACTTCGCGGAGCCGAAGGCATCGTGGCGGCAATGGTGCTCGGCGGCGTGGTTTGCACAGCCCTGTCAATGGCAGGCGGATTCGTCACCGACCTCAAGATCGGATACTGGCTTGGCTCAACACCACGCAAACAAGAAAGCTGGAAATTCCTCGGCACATTGGTATCGGCAGCCACAGTAGGCGCAGTCATACTGATGCTTAACAATGTATATTCCTTCACTGGGCCGAACGCCCTCGCTGCTCCCCAGGCCAACGCTATGGCAAAAGTTATAGAACCGATGATGATGGGTGGCTCCACCCCATGGACTCTATATCTTGTTGGTGCCGTACTTGCCATCCTGCTCGACCGACTGGGTGTGCCTGCTCTGGCATTCTGCCTTGGTATGTTCATACAGTTCTCTCTCAACATGCCCATCCTCGTCGGTGGTGCGGTGGCCTGGATGGTTGCAAACTCTTCTAAAGATATCAATCTATGCAAGGCTCGCACCGACCGCGGCACGCTCATTGCTTCCGGTCTCATTGCCGGTGGCGCACTATTCGGAGTATTCGCAGCTCTGACCATCATGCTCGGCAAGGAAGCTCCTGAAAACGGCAATGACTTCGTTCCCCAAGTGCTCGGTATCGTAGCCTATGCCGCCATCATCACATATCTCTACGTATCTTCGCGCAAAGCCAAAGCCTGATGCTTTGAAACTGTCAAAGATAAATCGAGAAATATTGTCGCTGTCGATGCCCGCCATCGCAAGCAACATCACCACGCCTCTACTGAGTCTTGTTGATGTAGCTATCGTGGGGCACATCGGCAGCGCGGTGTATATAGCCGCAATAGCTCTCGGTGGCGCTGTGCTCAACATGTGTTATTGGGTATTCTCCTTCCTGCGTATGGGTTCAAGCGGTGTCACGGCACAGGCTTTCGGAGCAGGCGACAACACCGAGCAGCGAGCAATATTTTACCGTGGCTTGTGCATTGCAGCCGCGCTTGCGGCTGTGCTACTGATTCTGCAAATCCCTATGACGGCAGGAGTACTGAGCTTCATGGAAGCCGACGCAGACGCCGCTGATCTCGCTTACAAATATGTGAGAGTATGTATCTGGGGAGCACCGGCCGTGTTGGGTAGCACGGTGCTGTCGGGCTGGATGCTCGGCATGCAATATGCCCGCGGGCCAATGTGGATGGCTCTTGTGACTAACTGCGTGAACATCGCCACTTCGGCATTGCTGGTTTTTGTCTTCAAACTCGACATCACCGGTGTCGCCGCAGGCACGTGCGTTGCCCAGTGGTCGGGATTTATATTCGGCCTGGTTCTGATAAAACGCAGATTTGATCTCGCCTACCCCGGGCTTGAGAATATTTTCAACGGCAAACGACTGAAACATTTTTTCTCGATAAACACCGATATTTTTGTGCGCACACTCTGCCTGGTAGCCGTGACATTATGGTTTACACACGCCGGAGCCCGACAAGGCAATCTTGTGCTTGCTACAAACGCGGTGCTGATGCAGTTCTTTATGCTTTTCTCCTACTTCACCGATGGTTTTGCCTTTGCAGGTGAAGCTATGGCCGGCAAGTACTTCGGAGCCGGCGACCAATCCACACTTAAACATTGCATAAAAGCACTCATCAAGGCTGGAGCGGCTGTCGCCATGCTTTTTACAGCTTTATATTTCGTGTGCGGCGACATGCTCCTCAATATCCTTACATCAGACACTGATGTCACCGACACTGCCGGTGAATACTTTGGCTGGGTACTTACCGTGCCATTGGCAGGATTTCTGGCATTCACTTGGGATGGTATCTTCGGGGGACTAACGCTTACACGTGGAGGTTTGCTGCTGCCGATGGCAATCGCAGCAGCTGTATTCTTCGGACTCTACACCTTGCTCGAACCGCACTGGGGAAATCACGGATTGTGGGCATCATTCGTGGCATACTGCGCCGTGCGCGGCATCGCCCAGACAATATATTACAAACGCTATATAAAAAACATCAACCATACAAAGCAATGAACAACAAAGACATTGACCTGAGCGTGAGCAATCTGTGCGCCACACGTCACAAACACTACGATATCGCCCTACTCCCGTGGGGAGCTACTGAGCCACATAATCTGCATCTGCCTTACCTGACCGACGCCATCCTGTCGCACGACATCGCAGTAGATGCAGCCCGCATTGCCCTCGACTCAAAAGGCATACACGCCATGGTTCTCCCCGCTATACCCTTAGGCTCGCAGAATCCGGGCCAGCGTGAAGAAAATTTCTGTATACACTATCGCCAGGCAACACAGACAGCGGTGCTCACCGACATCGTGCACTCACTGCGCCATCAAGGCATAAAACGCGTGCTGATTGTCAACGGTCATGGAGGCAACAATTTCAAAGGCATGATACGCGACCTTTGCTTGGACTGCCCTGATGTACTCGTCGCAAGCTGCGAATGGTTTAAAGCCGCTGATGCAAAAGCTTACTTCGACATGCCATCAGACCACGCCGACGAGCTTGAGACGTCAGTGATGATGCATTATCACCCCGAATTAGTGGATTTAAGCGAAGCCGGTGAAGGCAAAGCCAAGACATTCCGCGGCGAAAGTCTGCGGAGAGGCATTGGCTGGATTCCTCGTAACTGGCAAAAAGTAAGCACCGACACCGGCATTGGAGATCCTCGCACTGCAACTGCTGAAAAAGGATGCCGCTTTGCAGCTGCGTGTGCCGAATCGCTTGCCGGCCTCATTGCCGACCTATGCGACGAAAATCTCTATGAAGATTAAGACTTCATGCAATAAAAATTAGTATCTTTGCAGACAATAACAGATGCAGCCATCGGCAGCGATGCTGCATCATCAAGGAGCACAGACATTATGAACCCCAACAGCCTTGTAACCATCGATGATATCTCCAAGGAAGAGATGCTCGAAATCCTGAAGGAGGCAAGCTACTTTGAGGAGCATCCCAATCACCGCATCCTCGAAGGGCGGGTAGTGGCAACTCTGTTTTTTGAGCCCTCAACCCGCACTCGCCTGAGTTTTGAAACTGCAGTTAACCGGCTTGGAGGCCGCATAATCGGATTCTCCGACGCAGCCACATCGAGCTCGTCAAAGGGCGAAACCCTCAAAGACACCATCAAGATGGTGAGCAACTATGTAGACCTAATCATCATGCGTCATTATCTGGAAGGCGCCGCACGATATGCGTCTGAAGTCACCGATGTGCCTGTTATAAATGCCGGTGACGGAGCCAATCAGCATCCTTCGCAGACAATGCTCGACCTCTACTCTATCTACAAGACCCAGGGAAAACTCGATAACCTCGACATCACTATGGTCGGCGACCTCAAATATGGCCGCACGGTCCACTCGCTGCTGATGGCTATGCGCCACTTCAATCCACGCTTCCGCTTTGTTGCATGCGACGAGCTCAAGATGCCACGCGAATACAAAGACTTCTGCGACAAGCACGGAATTCAGTACACCGAGCATACCGATTTCTCTCCCGAGGTTATCAACAACTCCGATATCATCTACATGACCCGCGTGCAGCGCGAGCGTTTCAGCGACTTGATGGAGTATGAACGCGTTAAAGATATCTACACCCTCCACAACGCTATGCTCGACAACTCGCGCGACAATCTACGCATCCTGCATCCCCTGCCACGCGTCAACGAAATATCGCAAGACGTCGACGATAATCCCAAGGCATATTACTTTGACCAGGCCCGCAACGGATTGTTTACCCGCCAGGCACTCATCTGCCGAGCATTAGGCATCAACCCTCTCAAAGACATTAAGAAATGACTACCACAGATAAGAAAGAGCTGGCAGTAGCTGCCCTGCAGGCCGGCACAGTCATAGACCATATCCCCTCGGGCGCCTTGTTCAAAGCCGTGAAGATACTCGGCATCGACAAACTCGACACTCCGGTCACCATCGGCAACAATCTCCCCAGCAAGCGACTCGGAGCCAAAGGCATCATTAAGGTCGCCAATGTGGAGTTCCCCGAGGCAGCAATAAACCGCATAGCCATCATCGCCCCCACGGCACGCATCAACGTCATCCGTGACTTCAAAGTCACAGAGAAGCGTCAGGTCAGTGTTCCTGAGAAAGTCGTTGGCCTCGTGAAATGCCCCAACCACAAGTGCATCACCAACAACGAACCCATGAACACCGTCTTTGATGTAACCTATAACGGTGACGACACCGTGGTTCTGCGCTGCCGCTATTGCAACCACACAGTAGATAATCATAAAGCGGTTTTGCTCTAAGCACAGATGAAGCAGTCTTGGCGACCGGGAACAATGCTAAATCCGCTGCCTGCGGTGTTGGTGTCGTGTGGTAGCACACTGCAGACGCGCAATCTCATCACCGTGGCGTGGTGCGGCACTATATGTTCCGACCCCGCCATGTGCTACATCTCGGTGCGCCCATCGCGCCATAGTTACCCTATTCTGCTTGAGGAAATGGAATTCACCATTAACCTCACCACCGCATCTATGGCTCGCGCAACAGACTGGTGTGGAGTGCGCTCGGGCCGCGACCACGACAAATGGGCCGAAAGTGGTCTCACGCCCGTCAAGGGTATGAAGGTCGGCTGCTGGTTTGTCGACGAGTCGCCGCTGGCCATAGAATGCCGCGTCAAGCAAGTGATACATCTTGGCACACACGACATGTTTATCGCCGACGTACTCAATGTCATTGCCGACGATAAATATATTGACCCGACTACGGGCACACTCGATCTTGCCAAGGCCGATCTGCTCACATACAGTCACGGTCACTACTACGCCCTCGGCGAACAACTTGGGCACTTCGGCTTCTCAGTGCGCAAGAAAGACCTGCCTTCGACAAAGAAAAAGAAATAAGTTTATTCTGAACACATAAATCACCATAGACAACAGAATCAATGGAAAGAGACAACAAGATTTTTGACACCATCTTCCAGGAAAATGTGCGCCAGCACAAAGGCATCGAACTCATTGCCTCGGAAAACTTTGTTAGTAATCAGGTCATGGAGGCCATGGGCTCCTGCCTGACAAACAAATATGCCGAGGGTTATCCCGGCCACCGCTATTATGGCGGCTGTCAGGTGGTCGACGAAGTGGAGCAGATAGCCATCGACCGCGTGTGCAAGCTCTTCGAGGCTGAGTATGCCAATGTGCAGCCCCACTCAGGCGCACAGGCAAATATGGCCGTCTTCATGGCCTGCCTGCAGCCCGGCGACAAATTCCTCGGTCTGAATCTCTCACACGGTGGTCACCTCTCTCATGGCAGCCCCGTGAACTTCTCAGGCCTGATGTTTGAAGCACTGGAATACAACGTGCGCGAAGACAACGGCCTTATCGACTACGACCAGATGGAAGAAGTTGCCCGCCGCGAGCGCCCGAAACTCATCATCGGCGGTGCCAGCGCATACTCGCGCGAATGGGACTACGCACGCATGCGTCGTC
>CAZAME010000104.1:0-5510 GCA_964486445.1 uncultured Bacteroides sp.
GCGCCACTATCAGCTCGACGGCAAAATGGAGGGCCGCATTTCGCAAGCCCTGCGCGCCATCGACATGTCCACCATACTCTTCTTCCTCGGTATTCTGCTCGCCGTGGCAGCCCTGCAACAGGCCGGCATCCTCAACAACCTTGCCCACTGGCTCAACGACACAATTCACGAACCCTACACCATCAACGGCATCATCGGCGTGCTGTCGTCTATCGTCGACAACGTGCCTCTGGTGGCCGCTTGCATGAATATGTATCCCGTAGCCACCGACGCAATGGTGGCAGCCTCTGCCGACCCCACATACATGCAATTCTTTGTCGAAGACGGCCTGTTCTGGCATCTGCTCACATTCTGTGCCGGTGTCGGAGGCAGCATGCTCATCATCGGCTCAGCCGCCGGCGTTGTGGCAATGGGTATAGAGAAAATACCCTTCACCTGGTATATGAAAAAAATCTCACTGCTGGCATTGCTCGGCTACCTCGCCGGCATGGCCACAATATGGCTCGAGACCCTTGTGCTTGAAATCTGAGATACTCCACAAACCCAAATAACACACCAATCGCCGGGCACTCATTTGCAGTCTCCGGCGATTAGTGTGTTTTATTATTGTTATTATTCTTCAGTTTTTGGAAGTTGCGATGCTTCGCTGTGGCGCAGGCTGTGGCCGAGCAAGAGATAGCCTGCCACACCTGCAATGAGAGAACCGACCACGATGCCGAGCTTGGCCTGGTTGAGCAAGGCCAGTTCGTCGGGCACGTCAAAGGTGAGATTGGCTATGAACAGCGACACTGTGAAGCCGATGCCACCAAGCACTGCTGCCGATGCAAGCATGCGCCACGTGGTTCCCTCGGGCATCGAGGCAATGCGGGTGCGTATAGCAAGCCATGAGAAGAGCAGGATGCCGCTGAATTTTCCCACAACGAGTCCGACAACTATAGCAAGCGACACGCCTTCAACTACAGTGGCAGGATTGAGTCCGACCAGGCAGATGCCGGCGTTGGCAAATGCAAACAGCGGTACGATAAAATAGTTGACAATGGGGTGAAGCGAGTCTTCAAGCTCCTGCAATGGTGATATCACTTTGTCTGACGCCGACTCGATGACCTTGAGCCAGTCGAGCTGCTCGCGGCTCAGGATTGTGCGCTGCGACAGTGTGTCGTCGTCTTCGCTGCGGAATTTTGCAATGCTGCCGCGAATGATCTTGATATATTTCTTCGGTGCAAAGACCGGTGTTGCCGGCACACACATAGCCACAAGCACACCGGCTATTGTGGGATGTATGCCGGAGTTGAGGGTGAGGAACCACACGACTCCACCGACGGTGAGATAAAAGACTTTGCTCTTGATATGCAGCGCCGATCCGGCAAGAAGCAGACCGAGCAGAGCTACGGCTCCGAGAATGTATCCCCACTCTATACCATGTGAGTACACTGTGGCTATCACGACAATGCCACCTATGTCATCGACCACCGCCAATGTTGTCAGGAATATCTTGAGCGACAGAGGCACACGGTCGCCAAACATGGCAAGCACGCCCAGCGTAAATGCAATATCCGTGGCCATCGGTATGGCGGCGCCACCGGCGTATGCCGTGCCATGGCTCATAAGTGCATATATCACAACCGGCAATGCCATACCGCCTATAGCGGCAACGATGGGCAACATTGCATGCCTCAGACTTGATAACTCACCTTTGAGTATCTCGCGCTTTATCTCAAGACCTATCGAGAAAAAGAAGATAGCCATCAGCGCATCGTTGATAAACGACAGCAAGGTCATCGGATGCCCGGCATGCGAGAATATATTAAACGAGCCGAGCTGCAGTCTCACGGGCTGATTCCAGAAGTCGGCATAAATGTCGCGCACCACAGGCAGATTCGCCACAATCATGGCGAGCACCGTGACGGCTATAAGAATGTTGCCACCCGAGGCATGGCGGCGCAGAGCCTGCAATGAGGCATAAAATTCGGGGAAATGCACCGGCGCTTCAGCGGTGCTGTGCTTTTTATCAGACATAATATAAACAGTTGTGACGATGTTGTATTTTCTATACAACACCGCCACAACGTGTTTGGTTTTGTGTCTTAAGCTATTGTGCGCGTGATTACTTCACGATCATCTTCTGCACCTTGGCATTTGACTTGCGGATGTAGAGACCGGGTGTGAGGTTGTCGGCCTTAACTTCCATGCCCTGGAGGTTGTAGAAACGTACTGTAGCAGCATCTTCTTCAACATTGTCAGCTGCGATGTCCTTGATGGCAACGTCGCCGCGGCCGGCTACGAGTTCAGGAGCAACTTCGGTGTGGTTAAGACCGCAGGAGATAACACCTGAATCATTCTTGGTGCCCTTGCCTTCGCGATAGATAGCAGTAACTGATTCAGAACCGCTGTTTGCGAACTGACCTTCAGTGCCGGCAGCAATTTCGTCGAAAGTATAGCGGCAAGCGAGGTTAGCAACAGCTGAGGGGTTCTCCATAGCCTCTTTTACCTGAGCCTCTGTGAGAGCCTCGGTATAGATAAGAGCCTCATCATAAGCTGCATTTGAACCGCAAGTGCCGAAGAAAATCACACCGGGATTGTCGGGGAAGAGCTGCAGATAAGCAGTGAACTGCTTCTGAGCAATCTGCTCGCCGTCCATATAGAGGGTGAGGCTCTTCAGCAGTGCGTCGTAAGACAAAGCATAGAAATGCCAGCTGTCTACAGGAGCTTCAATCTCGCTGGCTTCGTTGTAAGTGCGGCCACCGTTGTTTTCCTTACCTGAGATAGTGAGTTTGTTTGTGCCCTGAGGTACAGAAAGGAAGAAACTACCGTTGTAGTTCACGTGATCCTGAGCCTGATGACCCATAAGCGCGTTACCACCGAAACCATTGCTGCCTACACCATTGATCTTGATCCAGGCTGCAAGAGTAAAGGAATTCTCAACATTTACCCAGTTTTCGCCAACACGGCTAATGCCGAACTGACCTTCATCGACAGTCAGACGAGGTGCAGTGTTGTTTGAAAGCGAAGAGTAAGTGAGGGCGGGGAAATTAACAGCCATGTTATCGGCTGAAGCTACAGAAGGAAGAAGTGCCACGATAGCGGCTGAAAGTAAAAATTTCTTCATAAAGTATTGTTTAAAAGGTTAATTGATTGGTTTCTTATTTTAAAGGTTCGCAAATATACGCGTATTTTTGATTATCTCAAAACTTTTTAACTATAAAAATATCGTCACCCCGGTTGACAGGCTCCTGAAGCGCGGCGACAGACTGCCGGTGAGCACCGTCTGAGGTGAATACTTCACATACAAGCCCGCAAATCGGCAAAAACGCACCATCGCCAGAAAATCAACCGTGAAAACCCTGTGCCCCACACTGCCGCAATATTGCTCTACGACATTTGAGGCCGCATCATGCCACTCGGTCTTGACTCCTGCATGTGCATTATAGTTGAAAATAACGCCTGCCGACAGGCCAAGCCGATCTTTCCCGGGCACACGCACCGGCAATCGCTGCTCAAACACCACCGGCAACGACAAAGAGAACACCCTGATGCGCGAATAACTCGGATCTGTATCTACCGGATATTGGCCTATGCCTATATGCCCATGTCCGTCAGGCTCGAAGCATATATCTGTGCCCGACATGCGGTAGTTGCGCCAAAATAGGCCAAGACCGGCCGACAAAGTAGTGTTTCCTCTTGGCAATGTATAGCGCACTCCCGGCAGTTGAAGTATGCCTATCTCAAAACTTCTGCCCATGTCGATATTAACCGGAGAATCGACACCGTCGACAAAGCCAAACATGAAACCACGCACCACCACATCCCATTGGCCGCGCTGACTGCGTGAAACATTCACTGCCAAAGGCTCATATCCAAGCCCCTTGCCCTGCGCTCTATGTGCACCACCGAAATCTGGCAAAATAGCCTCTGTGTTGTTTCCGGTAATCCGGCTAACCACTATCAATGTGTCTGCCGCAACTGCCGACGCTTCCTGAGCGGCAAAGAAGAGCACCGCAGCTGTCGCGGATATCATATATATCAATGATCTGATTGCAGTTTTCATAAGCACACATTATAGTATAAACGACACACCGGCGGCAATCTGCTGGAAATGCGGACCATACCCGCGGTGAAACACTGCCGACGGCGAGTAGCGCAAATAAATGCCGGCTATGCCCGCCAGTCCCACCGAAGCCATAAAATCGCAACGCATAACCCGTTGATTCAGTCCCTTGTAGTGCACCTTGGTTCGCACGGCCTTCTCGCTGCCATCGTTATAGCTGAAGAATGCATCGGTGTAGAAATTAAAATCAAGTATCGCCGACAGGTCTATAACCCACCGGCGCCCGAGTTTCTGCTTTAGCGAGAATGTGAGCAGCGCCGAGGCTGTGCAGAAGCGTGAAGCCGGGTCATGAAAACCGTCGTGCTCCACATCAAGCGGGCAGAGTAAAAGGCGGTCACTCCGGCGCATAAGCCCATAGCCATCACCGACATTATACCATCTGTAAGCAAAACCGGCTCCCATCGACAGAATCGGAGCGCCATGCCCCGTGCGCAACCCATAACCTATAAGATTAGCCACACCCAGCTCCCACGACGTGAGCATACCGGCCGGTTTGTCTACAGGGATTACAACCCCACCGAATATATTATTGAAGAACATCAATTTGCCTCCATGATTCGATCGAGAAACAGTTGGCACAAACGCGGGGGATTGATGCGTAGCATCGTCAGTAATGATTTCCACCTTTGTCGAGCCATCGCCGGCTGTTGTAATGACAACTTTTGAAGGCGACTCAATGGTCGTGACCGTAGAATCGGCCACGCAGGTGCCTCGTGCCACGGCTCCACAGAGGCAGCACACAAGCGCACACATAAAACTTCGCAGTGACAGCATAGGGCTAAACGTCATCGGGCATCTTGAATTATTTTGTTTACCCGACGGCCTCAAAGTTAATAATTATTTCGCAAACTAAGGGGAATTTTGTAACTTTGAGCCGTAAAAGACCCTGTAGCCTGAGGGCTGCCTGTTTTCTTAAAGACAATAATATCACAAAAACATAAATACAGCAGTATGTACAGAACAAACACCTGCGGCGAGTTGCGACTGAGCGATGCCGGCAAGAAAGTCACCCTGGCCGGCTGGGTGCAGCGCGCACGCAAAATGGGCGGCATGACCTTTGTGGATTTGCGCGACCGCTATGGCATCACTCAAGTAGTGTTTAACGTGGAGAATAACGCCGAGCTTTGCGAGGCTGCATCTCATCTTGGCCGCGAATATGTCATTCAGGTCACAGGCACTGTGGCTGAGCGCACAAGCAAGAACCCCAACATCCCCACCGGCGAGATTGAGATCATCGCCGATGACCTCACAATACTCAATTCAAGCCGTGTGCCACCCTTCACTATCGAAGACGACACCGACGGTGGCGATGACCTCCGCATGAAGTACCGCTACCTCGACCTGCGCCGTAACCCCGTGCGCCGCAACCTCGAGCTGCGCCACAAGATGACAATGGAGGTGCGCC
>CAZAME010000105.1:0-5418 GCA_964486445.1 uncultured Bacteroides sp.
ACAGGTGATTGAAGAACTCAAGAAACTTGGCCGCGAAGACATCATGGTTGTTGCCGGCGGTGTGATACCCGCTCAGGACTATGACTTCCTCTACAAGGCAGGCGTAGCAGCAATCTTCGGTCCCGGCTCACGCATACCTGCTTCTGCCATAAAGATGCTTGAGCTTCTTGGCGATGCTGAATAATCCCGCGTTTTAATCGTATAAAACATCAATATATCAAAGGCACGCCGCAAATAAATAGCGGTGTGCCTTTGATAATTTATTCACTCGATCTCATATATGTTACCACTCATACTCATCGGCGGCGGCGGGCATTGCATGTCTGTAATCGAAGCCGCACTCAGCAGCGGAATGGCAATTGCCGGTATTCTTGATCCAGCAGCCAAACTCGGTGATACAGTCTGCGGATACCCCGTCGTAGGAAATGACGATGACATCACACCGCTTGCCGCATCAGGGCGATATGCCTTTGTCGTCACACTCGGCAGTATAAAGTCGCCGGAGCGTCGCATTGCTTTGCAGCAAGCAGTAATAGACGCCGGCGGTCTGCTCACAAATGTAGTGGCATCAACGGCCTACGTGTCACCCTTAGCTACGCTCGGTCTCGGAACAGTAGTGCTTCACGGCGCAATAATTAATGCCGGCGCTTCTGTAGGAGCCGGCTGCATAGTCAACACAGGCGCCATAATCGAGCATGCCGCATATATCGGCGATTTCACACATGTTTCTACCGGTGCAATAATAAACGGCGATTGCCACATTGCGTCAGGATGCTTCATTGGGAGCGGAGCAATTGTGTCATCGCAAGTAAACATCAACACGCGCGCCGTGATTGGCGCAGGCGCCGTTGTAATAAAAGACATCACCCAAGAAGGCACATACGCAGGAGTCCCCGCCAGCCGAATTCATTAAACCCTACCCTTATATTATATTGTGCATAGGGAGTATGCAAAGCAATCTACCTGGGGCGGACAAGGACCCAGGGGAAGGGGGATTTTACGGGGAATTTATTGCCGGTTGCTACTTCTTCATAAAGCGCAAGTGCCTCATTGGGATTGTCTGTGGACCCCGCGGCTACAAGATAATCGTCTCCTGTCTGAACGACAAATGCTCCAGGATATAAGTTGTTATCGACCAGTCGTTCACGCAGTGATATGGCATTGAACCGCTGTTTAAAGACCGTCATAACTACTGAATATTTTTTGATGCCTTCGCGCGAGATTCCGCCACCATCTACTATTTTTACAAATTTGGTCACTACCGGAAAAGACACACCTTCGGCTACACGACGCACAGGAGGCACATCCTCTTTATCAATTGCAGACACAGTGGCGGAGTCTATGCCTTCGTTACGCTTAGCCATAGCCTTCTCATAGGCCGCACGATAGTTGGCCTCTGTTGTCTTGCACCCAGTCATGCCGGCTGCAACACTCAATATCAATATTGCTGGTAGTATTTTCATTTCGTGAGTCTGTTATAGTTATAACAACAATCAATCTGTATTTTTGCTTATTATTCGCATGGACCTCTGCGACCAAGCTCAATGACTTCAAGGTCCCGGATATCGCCCTTATCTATGACAAATCTCACGAGGGTGCGAACTTTCTGCCAACCAGAATAGCCTGCTGCGCCGGGGTTTATATGCAGCACATCAAGCACAGGGTCATGCATAACGCGCAATATGTGGCTATGCCCGGCAACCATAAGTTTTATGCCGTCGCGACGCAACTTTGATGCCATGCCCGGCGAATATTTGCCAGGGTAACCACCTATATGCGTCATGAGCACCTTCACACCTTCAACCTCAAATTCAAGCAGTTCGGGACAACGACGCGAGACCTCTCCATGATCTATGTTTCCAGACACAGCACGCACAATAGGTGCAAAATCCTCGAGTCGGCGAACAATGTCGATGCAACCAATATCACCGGCATGCCATATCTCGTCGCACCCGGCAAAATGAGTTGCAAACCGCTCATCAAAACATGAATGAGTGTCAGACAACAACCCTATTCTCTTCATACATAACAGTGCTTCTTAAACGACAATTCCCCAGTTGCCGGCTGCATCTACTTGCTCCGGGCAACCGGGGAACCGGTGTTAATCTGATTGCTTATTATTACTCAAATTCAATGAGCACCTGATCTGTACCTACGACGTCGCCGGGCTCGATGAACACGCGTTTAACTTTGCCGTCTTGCTCAGCAAGCACATCGTTCTCCATCTTCATAGCTTCATAAACAAAGAGCATGTCGCCCTTCTTGAACACGTCGCCGGGCTTCACATCTACAGAAATAATGCGACCACCCATGGGAGCACGGAAAGTGGGACCTGTAATGGGCTCCTCGATCGTCTTGGGTTTCTCTGCCTTAGGTTCTTCCTTAGGTGCAGCAGCGGCGGCTTCCTCTTCACGACGACGACGCAGGAAAGGATTTGCAACATTCGGCAGGAGTTCGAGCAGCAGATACTCCTCGTTATTTGATGCAAGCTTCTTTCCGCCAAACTCGGGTAATTCGGGATTCTCAGGCTTGCGATATGAAGAAACATCATAAGGTTTTTCCTCAGGACTACCAGTCAATTGCTCACGGAATGCAGGATCCACGGGTACAGGAGTGTGACCATATTCTCCCTTGACAAGCGAGATAAACTGGTTTGAGGGATTTGAATAATCAGGGTTACCCTTCTTGCGGTCAAGAGCGAGAGACACAGCCTGGGAGCCTACGATCTGGCTGGTGGGAGTTACGAGAGGTACAAGACCTGCATCGCGACGCACCTTGGGAATCAGAGCCATAGCATCTTCAAGAAGATCAGATGCACCGAGAGCCTTGAGCTGAGCTACCATATTAGAATACATACCCCCGGGCACTTCTGCATTCTTAACAGTAAGATTAGGCTTAGGGAAGCCGAAATAATCTTCGATAGCATGGCACGCATCGAGCAGACCTTCTTCGTCAGAAGCCTCTGCACAAGCGATTGCACGGTCAAACAAAGCATCAATTTCAGCAGGAAGCTGGTCTTTGAGAGGATCAAATGCCTTGGGGAAGTGATCTTTCTGGAGATCGAAGTCGGCAAGTGACTCACGGGCAGCCTTAAGCTTGTTGCGGATTTCACCCACAACTTCCATGTTAGCCTCAAGCTCAACTCCCATCTTCTTACAGAAGACATACACAAGTTCAATAGCAGGAGCAGCCGATCCTTCGGCAAACCACCAAATATTTGTGTCGAGAATATCTACACCATTGAGAATAGCCATCACCGAAGCAGCCAAGCCATAGCCCGGGGTGCAATGTGTGTGGAAATCCACCGGAACTTTTACCTCAGCCTTAAGACGCGAGATAATAGAGGCGGCTCTCAGAGGGTTAACAAGACCAGCCATATCCTTGAGTGTAATGATTTTCGCACCAAGGGCCTCCATCTGTTTGGCTTTGTCCACAAAATAGTCGTCGGTGAAGATCTTCTCCACCACTTCTACATTTTCTTTCTTGCCGAAAAGGCGGGCAAAGAACGATTTTTTAACAGGAGTGCCGACCGGCTCATCTTTAGGATCAACGGTATAGCAGACAGCGCCGTCGGCGATGCCACCAAGTTTATTGATCAGTTTGATTGACTCCTTGACGTTGTCAATATCGTTGAGTGCATCGAAGATGCGCATAACATTCAGACCATTGGCAATGGCTTCTTTATAAAAGCCTTCGAGCACTGAATCGGGATATGGCACATAACCGAACAAGTTGCGACCACGCGACAGAGCCGACAGAAGCGACTTGCCCTTCATAGCCTTTGAGAAGATGCGCAGACGCTCCCAGGGAGACTCGTCGAGATAACGCATCACTGAATCGGGCACTGCACCACCCCATACTTCCATAATATAGAAGCCTGCATTTTCATACAAAGGCAGGAGTTTGTCGATTTCTTCCTGTTTCAGACGTGTTGCAAACAGCGACTGCTGGCCGTCGCGCAGCGTCAGGTCTCGGATTTGGAGTTTCTTCGTTTTCATAATTGAAAGCAAATATTTGTGTATTAATTCTATACTCTCTCTTGTGAGTAGCTGTCATCATCAACAACCACTTTTTCGCGACACAAAATTAATATTATATTTTGACAATTACTGAAATAATTCTGTATTTTTTTGATTTACCGCCACACAAAACACCGATGATTGACGATGCAAAGTATTTTTTTCAACATTATGCTGCATAAATGTTTTTTTGATTAATTTTGTGCTCAAATCTCTAATCCAAGATGAAAACATATACCTACGACGAGGCATTCGAAGCCTCCCTGAAATACTTCGACGGCGACGATCTTGCCGCCCGAGTATGGGTGAGCAAATATGCTCTGAAAGACAGTTACGGCAATCTCTATGAGCTCACGCCCGATGATATGCACGACCGCATCGCATCGGAAATTGAGCGCATCGAGCAAAAGTACCCAAATCCTATGTCGAAAGAGCAAATAAAAGCCTTGCTCAAAGATTTCAAGTATATTATACCTCAGGGTAGTCCCATGACCGGTATCGGCAACGAGTTCCAGGTTGGGTCTCTCAGCAACTGCTTCGTCATAGGCATAGACGGTGCTCCCGACTCTTATGGCGGTATCATCCGCATAGACGAAGAGCAGGTTCAACTAATGAAACGCCGCGGTGGTGTAGGCCATGATCTCAGCCACATAAGGCCAAAAGGCACACCTGTGAAGAACTCGGCCCTGACATCAACCGGGCTTGTACCCTTCATGGAACGCTATAGCAACAGTACCCGCGAAGTAGCCCAAGACGGTCGCCGAGGTGCTCTGATGATGACCGTTTCAATCACCCATCCAGACTCAGAAGCGTTTATCGACGCCAAGATGACCGAGGGCAAAGTCACCGGTGCCAATGTATCGGTGCGCATAACTGATGACTTCATGAACGCTGCCATGAACGGCGTGCCGTTCACCCAAAAATATCCAGTTGACTCAGAGTCTCCTGCCATCACAAAGGATATCGATGCTCAGATGTTATGGAACAAGATTATCCACAACGCATGGCAGTCAGCCGAACCCGGCGTACTTTTCTGGGATACCATCACCCGCGAATCGGTGCCCGACTGCTATGCCGATCTTGGATTCCGCACTATCTCCACCAACCCTTGCGGCGAGATACCCCTATGTCCCTACGACAGCTGCCGCCTGCTTGCCATAAACCTATATTCATACGTGAAGAATCCTTTCACCCCTGAAGCGACAATGGACTTCGAACTCCTTGCCGATCACGTGGCTAAGGCTCAGCGTATCATGGATGACATCATTGATCTTGAAATGGAGAAAATCGATGCTATCCTTGCAAAAATTGACAGCGACCCTGAAACAGAAGAAGTAAAAAGCACCGAGCGAAACCTCTGGCTTAAAATCAAGCACAAAACAGCCCTCGGCCGCCGCAC
>CAZAME010000106.1:0-5351 GCA_964486445.1 uncultured Bacteroides sp.
CGGATTCGAGTCCCGTCCATACCGCAAGAGGAGAGTGGAGAATGAGTGATGCCTAATCTTCGGATTACGTGACTCATTCTTTTTTTGTAGAAAACATATACTGACCCTTTATTTGTTTCTCTGTCGGAAGTAGTTGATGAGAGCGATGCACCCCTCTATGCCGGCGCATACAAATATTATCTCTGCAAACAGGTGGTTTGTGCTAAAAAGAAATATGCCGGCGCCGGTCAGTGCAACTAAAAGCGCCACAATGAGATTCATCTGAAAATTTTTCATGACGCAAAGGTACAAAAAATAGATTTTTTATTATCTTTGCTGTCTGAATATTAGTTCTATCTTTAAACCAACATTATTGTGAGCCTTAAATCCTTCGTTTTAGCCTGCGTGCTTAGTGCAACTATTGGCGGTTCGGCCATTGCTGCTATGCCCGATAAATCCCTCGCCAACGAGTATCTCAACTGTGCTTCAACCATGTTTGCGCAGCCAGGTGTGCCCTATATGCATAAGATACGCACAGTGGCCCCCACTGCTGTAGTGTCGGTGAGCGGTTTGCCCGAAGGTTTGACGTGGAATGAGCGCCGACGTCTTGTAGAAGGCTCCGTTGCCCAAGAAGGCGTTTATGAATACACGGCACATGTGTCGGTCGACGGCAAGACCGTGGAGATTCCGGTTACGCTCACGGTGAGCAACGATTTGCAGCAGCCACTTCCCTTTATGGGCTGGCTGAGTTGGAATGTTGTGCAGAATGAAATCTCGGAAGACGTGGTGCGCACGGTGGCCGATGCCATGGTTTCCACCGGTCTGCGTGACGCCGGTTACAACTATCTTGTCATGGATGACCTCTGGCATGCGCAGAAGCGCGACAGTGTGTCGGGGCGCCCGGTTGCTGACCCTGCCAAGTTCCCCAACGGCATCAGAGCTTGCGCTGATTATGTTCATGACAAGGGCCTCAAATTTGGTATTTACTCAGATGCGGCCGACCATACCTGCGCTTATGCTTACGGCTCTCTGGGATATGAGGATATCGATGCTGCCACTTATGCCGACTGGGGTGTCGATCTGCTCAAATATGATTATTGCTACGCCCCCGAATCGGCTGACACCGCCTTCGTGCGATATAAGAAAATGGGCGATGCCCTCAAAGCTACAGGGCGCCCGATATTATATTATATGTGTGAATGGGGCACTCGCAGCCCATGGCTGTGGGGCGAAGCCACCGGAGCATCATGCTGGCGTGCAACCCTCGACACCCGCGATGGCTGGCAAGGCAAAGACGGCGGTATAGGCATGGAGGAGAGCGTGGCAGGCATGAAGCATCTGTGGCCATATCATGGCATGAATCGCTTCAATGACGCCGATATGCTCTGTGTAGGCATCCACGGCAAGGGCAAAGCTTCGAGCGATCTTGTGGTGAAGGCCGGTATGACGCCCGATGAATATGCCACGCAGTTTGCGCTGTGGTGCATGTGGAGCTCGCCGCTGTCTCTGTCCTTTGATTTGCGCGAGCCGGTTAGCGCTGAAGATCTGGCTTTACTGACAAATGCCGAGCTAATAGCCATCGACCAGGATGTGCTTTGCCAGGCTGCCGAATTTATTGGCGAGGATGACCGCCGTGTGCAGCTTTATGCTAAGGATCTTGCCGGCGGTGATGTTGCTGTGGCTGTTGTCAATATGGGCGATGAGCCTGCTGACTATATCGTGGATTTCTCGCGGATAGATGCCCTTGATCCGTCGGTTGCATATAAAGTGCGCGATCTCATGCACCGCTGTGATTTGCCCCTTGCCACTGGTGCGGTTGACATGGGCGTGATTTCTCCGCATCAGACTAAAGTTATAAGACTTAGCAAAATATAAATTATTATAAATCAATTATTTATGTACCCCCCCAATTGAAAAAATTTATGCGAAGTAAATTTTGGCTGGCAGCGTTGATGCTGGCAGCAAGTGTCGGTGTCGCTGATGCTGCGACATATACCTCGGTCGTAGAGCCTACGACCGGCACAGGTATTATACAGATGAGTGAACTGGACCTGACTCCAATTACCTTCTTTGCCGATAATGGCAAGACTGCAGTGCGGGCAAACTACACTACCAACACCCAGTCTAATGATCCCATTGTCCTCAAGGGTGTATGGTATAAAAGCGGTGTAGGCACTCATGCTACATCAAAGGCTGTTATTGAACTCAACGGTGCCACTCATTTTTATTCTGTGCTTGGTGTTGACGACGATGCTGACAACAAGGCCGATCACGGTATCGTAAACTATACCGTGACACTGTATAAAGATCAGAAGACTACTCAGGTAGCCACAGGCACTCTCACCCGTGCCAGCGGCAGCGACGGCATCAAGGTCATTGACATTGATGTGGCCGGCTACGACTACCTGATGCTTGATTATAATCAGGGTGCGCAGCCTTGGGCCGACCACTGCGTGTGGGCCGATGCACGGTTTAATTATAGCGGTAAAGCTCCCAAGACTATCTATGCGTCGGACATGTATACCGGTGGTGGCACTGTAGACCCCAATGTGGTTAACTTGCCTGAAACCGGTGAGAACGGTGCCGAAATCATACCTCTCAGCTCGCTTGATATCTCTAAGATCACCAACGGATATGGTGTGGTGAAAGCCAATAAGACAATCGACGGCAACGCGCTCACTCTCAAGGGCATCAAATATACCAGCGGTGTTGGTGCACACGCCACCGCACGTGTCAATGTGAAGCTCAACGGTGCTGTCACCAAATTCCACTGCGTGCTCGGCATCGACGACGAGGTTTATGCAAGCTGCCGCTACAACTCCACCTACGGTACATGCACATATAAGGTAATCCTTGAGAAACAGGATGGTTCGCAGACAACGGTGTCTTCGGGCACTCTTCGCGTCAACAACGAGCCCGCTGTGATCGACGTTGATGGTCTTGGCGATTACAAATATCTGATTATTGATGCCCCCGAAGGTGCAAATAACTCTTATGACCACCTCGACATTGCCAATGCATATTTTGAGTATGTAGAGCAGAACTCTACCCGCCCCATTATCGTGAGCGACAGCGACATGGGTGGTGTGCTCAGTTGCGCTACCATCATGTTCTCGCAGCCCGGTGTGCGCTATATGCACAAACTGCGCACTGTTGATCCTTCGGCGGTTATCTCTGTCAGCGGTCTGCCTGAAGGCCTCACATGGAACGATCGTCGCCAGCTCGTAGAAGGTATCGTTGAGCAGGAGGGCGAATACACCTACACAGCTCACGTCACTGTCGACGGCGAAACCACTGATGAGCTTATCAACCTCACCGTCAGCAGCAACCTGCAGCAGCCAGTGCCTTTCATGGGTTGGCTGAGCTGGAATGTTGTGCAGTCGGATATCTCTGAGAATGTAATACGCACCGTGGCCGACGCCATGGAGTCGTCGGGCCTCCTCGATGCCGGATATAAGTATCTTGTTATCGACGACCTGTGGCATGCCAGCTACCGCCAGAGCGGCACTAACAAGCCTCTGCCAAGTGCCACCAAGTTCCCCAACGGCATGAAGGTCTGCGCTGACTATGTGCATAGCAAGGGTATGAAGTTTGGCATCTACTCCGATGCTGCCGAATATACATGTGCACGTGCCTTCGGTTCCTATGGCTACGAGACCATCGATGCCAACCAGTATGCCGAGTGGGGCGTCGATCTGCTCAAATATGACTATTGCTCGGCTCCTGCCGACGTCGCTACCGCCAAGCAGCGTTATAAGACCATGGGTGATGCACTCAAGGCATCGGGCCGCAACATCCTCTTCTATATGTGCGAGTGGGGTGTGCGCGAGCCTTGGAAGTGGGCTACCGAGACCGGTGCCACCTGTTGGCGCGCCACCTATGACACCCGCGACGGCTGGCAAGGCAAAGACGGCGGCATAGGCATCGTGGAGAGCGTTGCCGGCATGAAGGACCTTTGGCCCTATCACGGTGTTAACCGCTTTAATGACGCCGACATGATGTGCGTTGGCATCCACGGCACAGGTAAGAGCTCAAACGACCTCGTTGTGAAGCCCGGTATGACTATGACCGAATACCGCACACAGTTTGCCATGTGGTGTATGTGGGCATCGCCTCTGACTCTGTCGTTTGACCTCCGCAAGTCTATCAGCGACGAAGACCTCGCCCTGATGACTAATCCCGAACTCATTGCCATCAATCAGGACCGCATGGGTCAGGCTGCCGAGTTTATAAGTGCTGACGCAAATGACGTGCAGCTCTATGCCAAGGATCTTGAGAACGGCGACGTGGCAGTTGCTGTGCTAAACATGAGCTCTTCGGCACGCCCCTTCACCATTGACTTCTCTACAATCCCTGCGCTTGATGCATCTGCCGAATACACTGTGCGCGACCTTGTAAACCGCGCGGATCTCGACGATGCCAAGGGCTCTATTGAGTTTAAGTCGGTTGCTTCTCACGAAACCCGCGTGGTGCGTCTGAGCAAGAAAAGCGCCGAAGTCGGCATCACAGACATCGAGGCATCGGCTGCATTGTCTGACATGACCGTTGTTGACAACGGCTCTGCTCTCGAGATATGCCTGCCCGGCACCGAAGGCGTCGCCAAGCGTATGCTTGTGTCGGACTTTGAAGGCCACGTGCTTGCTTCGGCCACCGGTAATGGCGAGTGCTTCGTCACCGCACGACCCGCCGGCCAGCATGTAGTTATCGTGAATGTTGTCTGCGCCGGCCGCTCGCACTCAGTGAAGTGCGTGCTCCGCTGATCCGCAGCATAGAATAATCAGTCAGGGCTGCTTCGAGAATCTCGAAGCAGCCCTGTTGCTTTTCGATGAGTTTGTCGTATGAGGAATTGCTATTTCACCTCATCCTCAAGGTCATCGTATTTCTGGAAGAGGAAGTCGTTGTAGGGGAAGCGGGCCAGGTGTATCTGCTTGGCCAGGTCATAGATCTTCTGCTTGAGTTCGTCGATGTTGGTGCCTTTTTTCGCCGAGATAAACACGCACTCGTCGCCGGTGCGCGACATCCAGCTCTGGCGCAGCTCGTCGAGTGAGATATTCTCGCGGGTGCGTGGAGTGAGGTCATCGGCGTCTTTGGGTTTGTAGGTGAATGCGTCGATTTTGTTGAACACCATTATCATCGGTTTCGGCTCCATGCCTTTGCAGATGTCCTGGAGGGTCTTGTTGACGACTTCTATCTGCTCCTCAAAGTTAGGGTGCGAGATATCAACGACATGCAGCAGTATGTCGGCCTCGCGCACCTCGTCGAGTGTCGACTTGAAGGAGTCTACAAGATGGGTGGGCAGCTTGCGTATAAATCCTACGGTGTCGGTGAGCAGGAAGGGCAGGTTGTCGATGATGACTTTGCGCACTGTGGTG
>CAZAME010000107.1:0-5333 GCA_964486445.1 uncultured Bacteroides sp.
AGTCGGTGTTCATGTTGGCGTTCTCGCGGGTGATGTCGTTGTTTTTTGCCTCGATGATTTCAAGGAAAATGTCGCGGGTCTTGGCACGGCGTGCTATGCTGCGCTTGTCGCGGTAGGCGATATATTTTTTTGCAACCTCCTTGCGGGGGCTTTTCATGAGCTCAAACTCTACTTTGTCCTGGATTTCTTCTACAGACATCTGTTCGCGGCCGGTGACACCAATGCGGTCTGCGATCTTCTGGATGAGTGCATCATCTTCGCCGAGGTCGGTGTTGAGCATTGCCTTGCGTATGGCGGCTTTGATCTTTTCTTCATTATAGCCCACGACGCGGCCGTCGCGTTTGAGTACTGTCTGTATCATTGTTTTTCCGGGGGATTGAGGGTGAGAATGTGATGTGTGATTGGTTGTATGTTTTGTGTCGACAAAGGTAAGTCAAAAGCTTAGTATATGCAATATTTTGTGTACTAAAATTATTTACAAATTATGATTTTGGAAAACTTTTTGAGGTTGTCTAAAATGTAGTTACTTGATAATTAATATTGTGTAAAAATTTTTGGAAAACTTTGCGCCTTTGTTGCGCTGATTTTGTTTGTGATGTTGTGCTACAGCATGCCTTCGTCGGCAAACGAAAAATATCCTTTTCCGGCACCTATTATCACATGGTCGAGCAGTCTGATGTCGAATAACGCTGCCGCTTCCTTGAGTTTGCGTGTCAGTGCTATATCCTGCTGACTTGGCCGCAAGGCACCCGACGGGTGGTTGTGCACGCAGGCAATCGCCGAAGCCGACAATTGCAGTGCCTCGCGGATTACCAGCCGCACGTCAACGACCGTAGCATCGAGTCCGCCTTTGCCTACAAGCTGTTCGCTTATTACCTCATTGGCTCTCGACAGATGAAGCACCCTGAATTCTTCATTGGCAAGCCAGCACATGCGCGGCTTCATCAGAGTGGCTATGTCGACCGACGATCTCACAGGTGTGCGCACTATGCTGCTTTCATCCTGGGCGGCGCGTATGCCGAGTTGCAATGCTGCCAGCAGAGTGATAGCCTTTGCCTGTCCGATGCCTTTATATCGGCGCATGATGTCGCCGTGGCTCATGCGCATCAGTCGCGACAGGTGGCCGTCGTTGTCGTCAAGTATCATGCGGCTCAGCTCCACGACATTTATGTTGCGAATGCCGGTGTTGAAGATTATAGCCAGTAGTTCGGCATCGGTGAGCGAGTCAAACCCCTGCGCAATGGCTTTCTCCCTGGGGCGCATCGACACGTCGATATCAGCCATCATCTTAGGGCGATGTGTGGCTTGCTCAGTTGCGGGCGTGTCGTGTTGATCTGTCATAATGCGCAAAGATAGCACTTTTTGGTTGTGTAGTGTGTCGTCATCGGGGATTTTTTGCTAACTTCGTGCAAAGTTTTTATCAACAGAATTTAAGCAAAAAATGAGAATAGGCAACATCGACCTTGGTGACCGCCCCGTGATGCTTGCTCCGATGGAAGACGTCACAGATCAGTCTTTCCGATTGATTTGCAAGGAGCAGGGCGCTGATATGACGTACTCCGAGTTTGTGTCGGCCGATGCCTTGATACGCAATATCGCTGCCACTACCCGCAAGCTCGCCATACATCCGGCCGAGCGACCTACGGCAATTCAGATCTATGGCCGCGAAGTTGAGCCGATGGTGGAGGCTGCGAAAATCGTGGAAGCCGCTCACCCTGATATAATTGACATAAACTTCGGATGCCCGGTTAAGAAGGTCGCCGGTAAAGGAGCCGGTGCCGGCATGTTGCGCGATATCCCCAAGATGCTTGAGATAACACGCGAGGTTGTCAAGGCTGTGAATCTGCCGGTGACTGTGAAGACTCGTCTCGGCTGGGACCATGAGTCAAAGATTATCGTTGAGCTTGCCGAGCAGTTGCAGGATTGCGGCATCGCGGCTCTCACGGTGCATGGCCGCACCCGCTCGCAGATGTATACCGGCAGTGCCGACTGGGAGATGATTGCCCGTGTGAAGGAAAATCCGCGCCTGACGATACCGCTCATCGGCAACGGCGACATCACCGACGGCGAGTCGTTGCGCAAAGCATTTGATGTTTATGGCGTAGACGGTGTTATGGTGGGTCGCGCCACAATCGGTGCCCCATGGATTTTCAATGATCTTAAGCGGGCTCTTGGCGACACGTCGCGCAAGGAGCTCTCGGTGGCCGATAAGTTCGCCATAATCAGGCGCCAGATCCGCGAGAGCATCGACCGCATTGATCAATATCGCGGCATCCTGCATATTCGTCGCCATCTGGCCGCGTCGCCATTATTCAAGGGCATTCCTCACTTCCGCGACACCCGCATAGCAATGTTGCGCGCTGAGACATACGATGATCTCGACGCTATTCTCACCCGCATCGAAACCGAAATTCTCCCCAATATCACACCTTTAACTGTCACTCAAAAATCCGATTCAGATGAATAAACGCATAATCTTGGCTCTTGCTGTTTTGCTTGCGGCTGTCACTGCTGCAGCTCAGACTAAGTATACCGTAAATGTCGGTGACTTCTATGAGCTGCTTGTGAAGGATGCAGTGAATGTGGAATACCGCTGCAATCCCGACTCGGCGGGCATTGCTGTGTTCACCACCACTCCCGACATAACGTCAAGAATTTTATTTTCTAACTCAGGCAGCAACCTCAAAATCGAGTTGTCGAAAGATGAAGGACGTCTCGACTCTCTGCGCGGCCTCCCCATCGTGTATGTCTATTCAACATTTCTCTCCAAAGCTGAGTCTCGCGGCGACTCGACGCTGGTGGTGTGTTCACCGGCGCCCGGTCCGCAGTTGAAACTCAAACTTGAGGGCAACGGCCGCATAGTGGCGCGCGATGTGCACGTGACTACGCTTGAAGCCAACAGCAACACAGGTCATGGCGAAATCATGGTCTATGGCAAATGCAAAGATGCCAAGTTGAAGATCTCCGGCAAAGGCACTATCAAGGCCGATCGCCTTAATGCTACCTCTGTGAAGTGCAGTCTGTTTGGCAAAGGCGAGGTGACTTGCAATGTCAACGGTGGCGACCTCACGCTGCAGGGTGTCACAGGTGCCACGGTCGGCTATCGAGGCAAACCGGCCAATATCAAGAACCGCACAACAAAGGCCAAGCTCATAAACCTTGATGACGTTGATGCCGCAAAGCCTCAGAACTGAAAATCCACAACTGACTGATGACACCTGTGACTGACGAAACGCCATCAGACGGCCTGAAGCTTGCAACCGCGCGCACAATAAAGTGGAATCTTGTTGACCGCTTCGGCCAACAGGTGCTTTATGGTGTCACCGGCATTGTGCTTGCCCGCTTGCTTTCGCAGGAAGATTTCGGTATCGTCGGGGCAATACTCATCTTTCAGGCTTTTGCATCGCTGCTGGTAGACAGCGGATTTTCCTACGCCCTTCTGCAACGCAAGCAACCGTCGCGGCTCGACTACAGCACAGTGCTGTGGTTTAATATGGGCCTTGCGACCACTATATATATAATATTGTGGTGCGCGGCTCCGTGGATTGCATCACTGTTTGACGATAACGGGCAATTGATTCCGCTATCGCGAGTGATGTTCCTCACCTTTATACTCAACGCTTCGGCAATAGTGCAGACCAACCGCCTGATGAAGCGCATGAGCGTGAAGATGGTGGCTGTGAGCAACGTTGCCGGATTGGCAGTTGGCGCTGTAGCCGGCATTTGGCTGGCCCTGACAGGTTATGGTGCATGGGCCATAGTGTGGCAAAGTGTGGCAGCCGCAGCTGTGAAGTCGGCCGTGCTGTGGGTCACGGGCAACTGGCTTCCGGAACTCAGGTTTTCACTCTCCGCCTTACGCTCATATTTTGCTGTAGGTTCCGGGATGATGCTCACATCGTTTCTCAATACTCTTTTCCAGAAGATCTACGCCTTTTTTATAGGCAATCGAGCCGGTCTTGTTCCCCTCGGTTACTACACGCAGAGCGACAAGTGGAGCACAATGGGTGTGGCATCGCTGTCGCAGGTAGTGACAGCGTCGTTTTTGCCCTTGCTGTCGGCTGTGCAAGACGATCAGCCGCGATTTGCGCGAGTGGCGTCGAAGACCAACAGGTTTACGGCCTACATGCTTTTCCCCTCCTTGGGTATTCTGGCAGTGTTGGCAACACCATTGTTTCATTTGCTATTCGGTGCAAAATGGGATGCATCGATTGTGCTTTTCCAGCTGTTGCTCGGCCGAGGTGTTTTTACAGTGCTTATTGCTCAGCACAACAACACTATAATTGCACTCGGGAAGACTCGACTGATATTCTATCTTGAAGCGTTGCGCGATACTTTGGCTATAATCGCTCTGCTTGCCACGCTGACAGTGCTGACTGTGGAGCGCCCCGATGATATAGTCTACGGCATCAGGGTGATGCTGTGGTGGCAGGTAGCTGCGACTGCTGTGGCATGGGCTGCTACAATGATAGTGGCCTCAAGAGAAGCGCGGATAAGCGTGCTGCATACAATCGGCGATCTCTCTCCGTTTATTTTGCTGACAGCTATGAGTATAGCAGTTATGCTCGCCGTGCCTGAGAATAGTAGTCCGGCAGTGACACTGTTCAGCCGAGGTGTCACCGGTGTCTGTTGCTACATCCTGCTCAACTATATGACTAAATCTAAAATTCAACAAGATGTCTGGGAGTATATATCCCACCGATTCAGGGGCGGTAAACAAAAAAATGAATAGAAACGCTTTCTGAGTCGCAAAAAAGTATTACTTTTGCATACCTCAACAACAACTCTGTACGCGCACCGCGTCGTGATGACGAGGTAGCGTCAATGGCCTTCAAACCCCAATGAAGGTCATTTTTATTTATATAAGAGTTGATGTTTTGGCAGCCTGTTATCTTTCTGCGCGGACCGGGTTGTTGAGAAAATCGGCGTATGCAAGTCGTATGCCGTCGGGCAATTCAGTGCGGTATGTCCACCCTAAGGCTGTCGCTTTTGAGACGTCAAGCAACTTGCGTGGAGTGCCGTTGGGGCGGGTAGTGTCCCACAGGATGCGGCCACGATAGCCCACGATGTCGGCAACCATTTCGGTGAGCTGCTTGATGCTCAGTTCTTTGCCTGTGCCGGCATTGACGGTTTCGTTGCCCGAGTAGTTATTCATCAGGAATACGCACAAGTTCGCCAGATCGTCGACATAAAGAAATTCGCGCAACGGCGTGCCGTCGCCCCAGCACACAACTTCATCGAGGCCCTGTTCCTTGGCTTCATGGAAGCGACGGATGAGCGCAGGCAGCACGTGTGAGTGCTCGGGATGATAGTTGTCATTGGGCCCATAAAGATTA
>CAZAME010000108.1:0-5251 GCA_964486445.1 uncultured Bacteroides sp.
CGACAGAAGAGATTCGGGTAAACGTGCTCCACAAAGCCGTGTGCGAAATCTCAGAGAGCGACGTCACTCTCGCCGCAGCCTCCGACGCAATTATCGTCGGCTTCCAGGTGCGCCCCTCTCAGGCCGCCCGCCGTGTGGCCGAGCGCGATGGCGTCGATATCCGCCTTTACTCGGTTATCTATCAGGCAATCGAGGAAGTCAAGAGCGCTATGGAAGGCATGCTTGCACCCGAAATCAAGGAAGAAATCGTGGGCTCGGCAGAAGTGCTCGAAGTCTACCACATCTCCAAAGTCGGCACCATCGCCGGAGCCATCGTGCGCGAAGGCAAGATCAAGCGCTCATGCAAAGTGCGCCTCATCCGCGAAGGCATCGTGCGCTATACCGGCGAGCTCGGATCGCTCAAGCGCTTTAAAGACGACGTCAAAGACGTGGCTATGGGCTATGACTGCGGCATATCTATTGCCGGATACAACGACATCAAAGTCGGCGACATCATCGAGGCCTACGAGGAAGTCGAGGTCAACCGCTCGCTCTGATGCCCTCAACAGCCCACATAAACATAGGCTCAAATACAGGCGATCGCTCCGACAATCTGCGTCGGGCGGTCGCCTGTCTTGCCCGTGAGTTTGCCGGGGCGCCAATACGGTGTTCCGAAATTGTAGAATCGGCCCCATGGGGCTATGATTCACCCAACCCCTACCTCAACATTGGCATAGAGCTACAACTTGACAACGATATCGACCCCGAGGCGCTGTTAAGCCGTCTGCTCGCTGTGGAAAAAACATTGTGTGACACCCCGCACCGCAATCCCGACGGCACATACCGCGACCGCACCGTCGACATAGACCTCATCGCTGTCGACAACCTCACAGCCGACACACCCACTCTGCAACTGCCACATCCGCGCATGCATCTGCGCGACTTCGTTCTCCGCCCTATGGCCTCCTTAGCTCCCGAATGGCGACACCCGCTGTCAGGACTCACCTGCGCCGACATGCTTGCAAAAGTCGAAGCTATGCTCGCCCAAAGATTGAGCAGACCAAGTTAATAACCTTTCATTGGAAAATCATTTAACGCTTATGAAAGCCGAAGAAATAAAGAATCTCTTTGATAGTTTTGAGTCCATAGCCATTGAGTATGAAGGCGTGGAGTGTTGGAGTGCCCGCGAACTCTATCCCGTATTAGGTTATTCTAAATGGGAACGATTTAAGGATGTTATGGCACGCGCTCAAGAATCTTGTGCGAATGCAGGTGAATCCATTACCGACCATTTTGCCGGCGTCGGGAAAATGGTCACCCTTGGCTCAGGTGCTGAACGTCAGATAGATGACGTGATGCTTACTCGCTACGCTTGCTATCTTGTGGCACAAAACGGCGACCCTCGTAAGCCTGAGATTGCCTTTGCCCAAAACTATTTTGCAGTGCAGACACGCCGCGCAGAGCTTGTGCATCAGCGACTTCTTGATTATGAACGAGTGCAAGCGCGTGCCAAACTCGCCGACACCGAGCATCATCTTTCAGGCGTGCTTTACGAACGTGGGGTTGACAATAAAGGCTTTGCTGTTATTCGCGCTAAAGGCGACCAAGCCCTGTTCGGGCTCAATACGGCTATGATGAAACGTCGTGTTGGGGCGCCTGAAAAACGACCGCTTGCCGATTTTCTTTCCACTTTGGCAATCAAAGCTAAAGACTTTGCAGCCGAAATGACTTCTGTAAATGTTCAGCAAAAAGACCTCCACGGACAAGTCAGCATTGAGCGCGAACACATCGACAATAACACCGCCGTTCGCAACATGCTTCTCAACCGAGACATCCGCCCCGAGTCTCTGCCACCGGCTGAAGACATAAAGAAAGTGGAACGTCGTCTTAAAGCAGACGAAAAGAAAATCCTCCCCAAAAAGAAAAAGTAATATATGACAAAGTTTCCCGGCCAAATTTTGATGCGGTTGCTTGGGGCTGAATAGTTCGACTCTTGCAGAAAAAAACAAATTTTCGTAAATTTGACGCATCATGCATATAGACTTCACTCCAATAGCTCGCCGCATAATGTCGCGCCGCGTGACAGCCTGCCGCAGTTGGCACGGCCATGTCGCCGACGTGCAGATGCAGCAGTTACGCTACCTGCTTTCGCGCGGTAGTGCCACCACCTACGGTCGCGACTTAAGAATGGATTCTATACGCAGCCTTGATGATTACCGCTCACGCGTACCCGTCATGGCCTACGACCACCTGCGCCCGCTGGTGATGCGCATGATCGGCGGAGAGCGCGATGTTCTGTGGCCCGGAGTCACACGCCGCTTTGCCCAAAGCAGCGGCACCTCCGACGGCAAAAGTAAATATGTGCCCGTGACAGCCGACTCACTCCGGCTAAACCATTATCGCGGTGCCGGCGACGTAGTTGCCCATTACCTTAGCCTGTATCCCGACAGCCGCATATTCTCAGGCAAGGGATTTATCCTCGGCGGCAGCTTTGCCAACGAATTGCAGAATGTGCCCCGCGGTGTCACTGTGGGCGACCTTTCGGCCAATCTCATTGACGACATCAATCCGGTAGCCAATCTGTTTCGTGTGCCGTCGAAGAAAATAGCGCTCATGGCCGACTGGGAAGAAAAATTGCCGGCGCTTGTGGATGCCTCCCTTAATGCCAATATAACAAACATATCCGGTGTGCCCTCGTGGTTCCTGACAGTTCTGCGGAGCGTTATAGAAAAAGCCGGAGCAAAAAGCATACACGACGTGTGGCCCAACCTCGAGGTCTTTTTCCACGGTGGCATAGCCTTCGGGCCTTACCGCGAGCAATACCACGCCATCACCGATCCCGCCAAAATGCGATATATGGAAACATATAACGCATCCGAGGGCTTCTTTGCATATCAGACAGACCGCACTGATACATCAATGCAGATGTTGCTCGACGGTGGCTGTTTCTATGAATTTGTGCCTCTGAGCGATGTTGAAGCCGACTTCCCCGACTCGCTCGCAGCATGGCAGGTGCATGAGGGCGAGACATACGCCCTCCTGATAAGCAGTTGCAATGGATTGTGGCGCTATCCCATAGGCGACACTGTCACCATAGTCAGCACCGACCCGCTGAAGATTGTCATTGCCGGCCGCACCCGACACTTCATAAATGCCTTTGGCGAAGAGCTGATGGTGTATAACGCCGACGCTGCCCTCACACGCGCATGCGCACTCACCGGCGCAGCAGTGCTAAACTACACCGCAGCCCCGGTCTACACCACCGACCGCACGCGCGGCCGACACCAATGGCTTGTGGAGTTTGCCACCCTCCCTGAAGGGGGTATTGAGCACTTTGCCGACGTACTCGACAGCTGCCTGCAAGACGAGAACTCCGACTATCAGGCCAAGCGGTCACACAACATTTTCCTCGACAGGCTCAGCATTGTTGAGGCACCGCATGGTCTTTTCGACCGATGGCTGGCCTCTACAGGCAAACTCGGTGGCCAACGCAAAGTGCCCCGACTGAGCAACAACCGCAAGATTATCGACCGTATGCTCGACATGATGGCAACAACAAAGAATAATTAATATTAACCTCTACAGATATTTATCAATAATGAAACTCCGTAATCTGCTCCTCTCGGCCCTGACGCTCGCAGTAGCTCTGGCCGTATCGGCCGCTGATAAGGCGCCCCGATATATCTTCTATTTCATCGGCGACGGCATGGGCACCGGCCAGGTAATGGCTGCCCAGACCTATCAGCGCATGGTGCGCGACAACAGCAGCCTGCTCATGATGAGCAAGATGCCTGTGACTTCGATGGCCTACACCTACAGCGCTTCGTCGCCTGTGACCGACTCTGCTGCCGCCGGCACTGCCTTGGCCTGCGGTCACAAGACCAAAAACGGTATGCTCGGCATGGATGCCGACTCTGTGCCCGTGCCCTCAATGGCTGCTATTCTCAAAGATCACGGCTACGGCATAGGTCTTGTAACCTCTGTAGCACCTGACGACGCCACACCCGCAGCATTTTATGCACATGTGCCATACCGCGGCATGTTCTACGAAATCGAGAAACAGGCTGCGGGCAGCGACTATGAATTTATCGCCGGTGCCGGGTTGCGCGGTCTCAAGGACAAAGACGGCAAGCCCACCGACATCAAGGCTGTGTTTGAGCAGAACAATGTGGCAATCGTCTACGGCACCGACGGCCTCAAAGAGACCGACTCGCGCAAGATACTCCTTCTGAGCCCCGACTCGCTCAAGCCTAATAACATCGGCTACACCATCGACTCCATCGAAGGCGCAATGAACCTGCAAAGCTACACCCAGGCATGCCTCGACCACCTGCTGAAAGTGTCGCCCGACAAATTCTTCATGATGGTAGAGGGTGGCAACATCGACCACGCCTGCCACGCCAATGACGGCGGCGCTGTCATAAAGGAAGTCATAAACTTCGACAAGACTCTTGAGATAGCTTATAATTTCTATCTCGAGCATCCCGACGAGACTCTCATTGTTGTCACTGCCGACCATGAGACCGGCGGCATGAGCACAGGCTGCGCATACATCGGTTACAACGCCATCCCCGCCTACGTCGACTATCAGAAAGTATCGAAGGAAGGGTTTGCCGACTTCTGCCACGGCCTGCTGAAATCGCGCCGCATATTCACCTGGGAAGACATGAAGGAATACCTGTCGGAAAATCTTGGCCTTTGGTCGCATCTGCCGGTAAGCGAGAAGCAGGAAGCTTCGCTGCGCGAGAAGTTTGATTCGACCTTCGAACTTCGCAACTCGGCCGACACCAAGAGCCTGTATGCCAACTTCGACGCCTTCTCAACCGAGGTGTTTAAGGTCTTCAACAATGTAGCCGGCTTCGGCTTCACCACAGGCGGTCACTCGGGCAATCCTGTGCCTGTCTTTGCTGTAGGCCCCTGGGCCGAACTCTTCGCCAACGGCCAGGACAACACTGCAATACCGCAGAAGATTCTCTGCACCGTGGGGCTATCACTTCCTGCCGGTAAGTAAACATAAGCGATGAAGAAGAAACTTGTCTTTTCGACCGGCGCCGGCATGAGCGCCGAGAGCGGCATATCCACCTTCCGCGACGCCGGTGGCCTCTGGGAGCAGTACCCCGTGATGGAAGTAGCCAGCCATGACGGCTATGTGCGCAATCCGGCACTGGTGCACCGGTTTTACAACGCACGCCGGCATGACTTGCTTAAGGCTCAACCCAATGCCGGACATCTTGCCATAGCTCGTCTGGAGGATGATTTTGATGTATATGTC
>CAZAME010000109.1:0-5002 GCA_964486445.1 uncultured Bacteroides sp.
AAGACCAGTGCAAGCACTCATCGGAAATGGAGCAACTTGCCGCACAGGCTGAGCGCTCGTCAATAAAATATAAGCAGGTAGAATATATGGCCGACCGCATAGGCGAAGTCTACCAAGGTGTCATATCCGGTGTCACAGAGTGGGGTCTTTATGTAGAACTCGATGATAACCACTGCGAAGGCCTTGTGCCCATGCGCGATCTCGCCGACGACTATTATGACTTCGATGAGAAGAATTACTGTCTTGTCGGGCGACGCCACAACAACCGATATCGTCTGGGCGACATCGTGAAGGTGCAGGTGACTCGCGCCGATGTTGAACGCCGCATGCTTGACTTTGCCATCCTCGACGATAAAGGGCGCCCGATGGCTAAAAAAGAAGATGCGATGGGCGAGGTTGTGAGCGTGGCTGAAGCCTTGCGCCCCGGGCACAAACGTCGTCATGGCCGCACAGGTTTCCGCCGTTAATAGCGATAATCATGATGAAAGGAGAAATAAAAATCAAGGGATTACGCTTGCGTGCTTACCATGGAGTGGGCGAGCAGGAGCAACGCGTAGGCAATGTCTTTGAAGTAGACGTGACACTGTCTTACCCTATAGACAAAGCAGTGGAGACCGACGACGTAGCCGACACACTGAGCTATGCCGATATCGTAGAAATAGTGACGTTGTGCATGAGCAAGCGCTCGCGTCTGCTTGAGCACGTTGCGGGTCGCATCAGAGAGGCACTTATGCAAGCCTACCCCGCTATCAGCGGAGGCAATATAGAAGTGCGCAAACTCACACCGCCTCTGCGGGCTCAGATGCAGCATGCCGCTGTTGCACTCAGCTGGTAAAAAACTCATTTATACCATATAAAAGCGTAAAAGCAGCCATTCTATATATCCATGGCTGCTTTTACGCTTATATATTACGCTGACTATGTGCGCGTGTGTATCACTCGCTGACGCCTGACGCCAATGCCTCAACTTCGGCAAAGGGATAAACGATGTCGAGTTTCTGATCATCGGGCCACAAATAGCGGTAACAGATGCCGGTGTCACCTTCGCGCAAAATGTCGATCAACTTGTTGCTGGATAGATTGGCAATAGTCTGCTTTAACTGCTCTCTTACCTGGTCGACAGACTTTGACATCAAATCGTAGGTTATATCTTTGTTAGTAACACTGCACACGATGGTGAGGTTGTTGTCGTCTACGGTAAACTCTGTAACTTCACCGACCATGGGCACTTTCTGCAGACACAATTCATTCATCTCTGCCACGACCTGCATAAGTTTCGAGTCGCTTTTTGAGCACGCGGGTGCCAAAGCCAGCACTATTACCGACAGAAGCAACAAAAGACCAAGTTTTTTCATACTGATTAAATTTTATAAGGTGTGATACAATTACTGCTGTTTATTTTATACCCATTTTCTTGGCGATCCTGGCAGGCACTGCATCTTTGTGCACATAGATATCTATGGTCTTAGCAAGGAAATATGGCTCTGACACATAGAAGAATCCGTCGTAGACCTGATTGGTGTCCCACGAGTTCTTCACCTTATAGAAGCGGTTGCCATGCTGATCTGTAGCATAGCCCACAATCTCCATGCCATGGTCGTCGGTAGTCTCCTGACGATCAAACATATCCTGGCGCATCTGCTGAGTCACAGTCACTTCCTCGACAGGACCCTTTGACTTATATGCATCATTGGCCTTGTCGGCATCGCTGAGTTTTACCCAGCGGCTTAGCTCGGTGCCATCCATGTCGGCTTCTTTTTTCACCTTGGGGAGATTGGCAAAACCGTCGGTCCAGTGGAATCCGGGCTCACTCACATCGGCAGCCCAAACCACGGTGTAGCCCTTGTCGAGAGCATTATCAACGATTTCTTTCATTTCGTCCATAGGCACATTATGATACTGCGCCCAGAGCCAGTTGTCGGGCACCTCAATTGCGAATGTCTTGTAGAAAGGATGGTGGGTGAACGATGTAACAGCCACATAATCATTGACATTCACGGGCAGGCTCTCGGCAAAGCTTTTGGGTGTATATGTCTTGCCATTGTATGTAAATGTCTCGGGAACCTCGCCTAAATATGCATCGAGCAAAGCCTCAACGCCCTGGCGCCAAGAGGTGCTGAGTTTGCGATTGTTTGATCGGCGCACAACAGTCTTGAGATAACCGCTGAGTGCAGCATCGAGTTCGGCATGCACATGTTTATCTTCACCATAGTTGAGCCCGGGGTAAGCCTCCTCGGGCATTGCGCCGTAGCGCTCGAAGACGTATGGCACATCAAGGCCCGATCCACCTGCGGCGAAGTTTGTCTCGCCATAGAGGCGCACAAAGCGCTCGGCCTTGTCGCGGTAGCACTGACGCACCGTGAACATCTCGCTCAAATCAAGCGAATCACCGCCCTTGCGCAGAATCTCATCTTCAAGAAAACTTGTCGAGGCAAAGCACCAGCAAGTGCCGCTCTTGTTCTGATCTTTGACAGAGGTGGTGGGGAAAACCTTGACGTCGGTAAACACAAACTTCTCTTCAGCAGGAGCAACCGTGTCGGCGGCAGGATCGGCAGCAAATGCTGCGGCTGTCACACCGGCCGATGCAAGCAATATTGCAAACTTTTTCATATCAGCTGTTAAAATATTATTTTCAATATTATATATTGGCAAATTTAGCAATAAATCGGCAAATACACAACCATAATTTAGTAACTTTGCACTACCGCCGAAGTCAACGGCGGCATCACACGACATGATAGATTATATAAAAGGAAGTATCGACAGGCTCACCCCGGCCTTTGCCGTTATAGACAACGGTGGCATAGGATATATGCTCAACATATCACTCACCACATACACCGCACTACAGGGTAAGACCGAAGCCCGGCTGCTTGTGCATGAGGTGATTCGCGAAGATGCCCACATACTCTACGGCTTCTTTACAGAAGGCGAGCGCCAGCTGTTTGTGCAACTCCTTGGAGTGTCGGGGGTTGGAGCATCCACAGCCCGAATAATACTTTCGTCAGTGCCGCCCGGCGAGCTTGAGATTGTCATTGCTTCGGGTGACGATCGCAGGCTCAAAGCCGTCAAAGGCATCGGAGCCAAGACAGCACAACGCATAATTGTAGACCTCAAGGATAAAATAAAACCGGCAGACGATACGTTATCATTATTGCAGCCCGCCGCAGCGCCTGAGAGTGCCGCATACGAGGAAGCTTTGGCTGCTCTGATAGCACTGGAATTCCCGCGAGCCGCAGCTCAAAAAGCCCTGCGCGCGATATTCAAGGAAAATCCGGCAGCCACAACAGAGCAAGCCATAAAGAAAGCTTTCTCGATGATGTAAAAAGCCTCCTTGCATGGCGGACTGCTGCTATAATAATAAACCGTCGATAACAAGCAATGGCAAAGGCCACACGCAATAGTAGCCCTACATATCGCATCATGAAGATGCTAATGCTGCTGACAGCCGCTCTGGCTGCCGGTGGCTTTATTGCGTCGGCACTTACCACCGGGCCCTACTTCAATACACAGGTTCATCGCCCGGCGCCGTCGGGTTATGTGACCTCGCCGGCCGCCACCGACTCACTTCAGCAGATGCCCATGGGGTCGAGGCCACCTATCCCTGCGAGCTACGAAGATCTGCTGGCCGATGAGTTGTCGTATGACCTAAAGACGCCATCGAATGTACGCACAGTCACCGAATATGACCCTGAAACCGGATGCTATATCGTGCGCACGCGCGTGGGCGATTTTGATGTAGCATCACCATTCATCATTTCAGAGCAGCAATACAACGACCTGCAGGTGCGCCGTAACATGCAGGAGTATTACCGGCAGCGCAACCTCGAACTCTTGGAAGGCCGTGAAAAAGAGCCTTTCAACGTCTTCGACATGAACTTTGCTCTCGGGCCTCTCGAAAAAATTTTCGGTCCGGGCGGCGTGCAGCTACGCACACAAGGGTCAGTGCAGATATCCATGGGCATCAAGAGCAACAAAACCGACAACCCTACCCTGCCGCTGAACGCGCGCCGCAAGACATATTTTGACTTCGACCAAAAGATACAGGCAACGGTAGCCGCCTCGGTTGGCGACCGCCTGAAATTTAACCTCACATACAACACCGACGCAACTTTTGACTTCGATACTAAGAACCTGAAACTCGCATACGCCGGCGGTGAAGACGACATAGTGCAGAGCATCGAAGCCGGTAACGTGTCAATGACCACAGGCTCATCGCTCGTGCGAGGTTCGTCGGCCCTATTTGGCATCAAGGGTGTGCTGCAGTTCGGCAAACTCACCACCACCCTGCTTGTGTCGCAGCAAAACTCCGAGAGCCGCAGTGTGAGTACCCGCGGCGGTGTGCAGACAACACCTTTCTCGGTAAATGCCGACGAATACGACCAAAACCGCCACTTCTTTCTTGCACAATATTTCCGCGACAACTATGACCGCTTCTGCTCGCGCCTGCCTCTGGTAGCTTCGGGCATAAACATCACACGCATCGAGGTGTGGGTGACAAACAAAAGCGGAAAATACAACGAATCACGCAACCTGGTGTCATTCATGGACCTGGGTGAAAACAGTGTGCTCGCTTCTGATTACTGGCAGCCAAATATGGCCGTGCCGGTTCCGTCGAACAGTTCCAATAACCTTCTGTCGGTCATCAAGACCCAATATCCCGACGCCCGCAACATCAACCAGGTGACACAGGCTCTACAGCCACTTGAGGCCTACGGCATCGAGGGCGGCATGGATTATGAGAAAGTGGAGAGTGCCCGCCTGCTGTCGCCCAATGAATATACGCTCAACTCGGCCTTAGGCTACATATCGATCAAGAGTCAGCTCAACGCCGACGAAGTGCTCGCCGTGGCATACGAATACACCTACCAGGGTCAGGTTTATCAAGTGGGCGAATTTTCGGGCGACATAACCACCACCGACCAGTCGCTATACGTGAAGATGCTCAAAAGCACCACCACCAACCCGCGTGTGCCCATGTGGAAACTCATGATGAAAAACG
>CAZAME010000110.1:0-4987 GCA_964486445.1 uncultured Bacteroides sp.
GTTGTTGGCCTCGGCTTCGTATGTCACACCGATACGGTGGCGGAGCACATCGTGGCTTACAGCAAGCACGTCTTCAGGTATCACATAGCCGCGCTGATGCAGGAAGGCGTATGCGCGTGCAGCGCGTGCCAGGCTGATTGATGCACGTGGCGATGCACCGAATGATATAATGCCACTCAAATCATTGAGGCCATAGTCTGCCGGATAGCGGGTGGCAAATACTATGTCCACGATATAGCGCTCGATTTTTTCGTCGACATAGATCTGTTCCACAACTTTCTGTGCTTCGATGATTTCCTCAGGCTTGAGCAAAGGCACGATGTCTTTCTTCTCACGGGCGATGTTCTGTCGTATAATCACGCGTTCCTCGTCTTTGGTGGGATAGCCGATGATGACTTTCATCAGGAAACGGTCGACCTGTGCTTCGGGAAGCGGGTAGGTACCTTCCTGTTCAATAGGGTTCTGAGTAGCCATTACCAGGAATGGTTCGTCAAGGCCGAAGGTGCGATCACCGATTGTCACCTGTCGCTCCTGCATTGCCTCGAGCAGCGCACTCTGCACTTTGGCAGGGGCGCGGTTGATTTCGTCGGCAAGAACGAAGTTGGCGAAAATTGGGCCCTTCTTAACTTGAAACTGCTCTTTCTGCATACTATAGACCATTGTGCCTATGACGTCAGCAGGCAGAAGGTCGGGAGTAAACTGTATGCGGCTGTATTTAGCATCAATGAGTTGGGCAAGAGTCTTGATGGCGAGGGTCTTTGCAAGACCGGGCACGCCTTCGAGCAGCACGTGACCGTTGGAGAGCAGGGCGATCAGCAGCGATTCTACAAGATGCTTCTGTCCGACGATGGTCTGGTCCATACCGCGGGTAATGAGATTGATAAAATCACTTTTGCTTGCGACAAGGTCGTTCAACTGGCGGATATTTATCGTTTCGCTCATAATGGGGTGGGTGTTAGGTGTATAGATTATTTTTATTTATTGTTTATTTCTTTTTACTGTTTTGTGCTGTATTTTTTAGCAATACAAAATTAGAATTATAACGCCTAAAATGTAAAATCAGTATGTTAAATTTGTCTATCAATTGCTTATCAGCCTTAACAGTTAACTTGATTTATGATTTTTCAATGCATAGATTGCTCCAGACGTGATATTCTGCGCTGTGCTTCGGCCTTTGCCTCTGCTTTGTCAGCCGGGTTTACATACTTTTCTATGTCAGGAATAACAACGATCGTGCCTGGTTTGATGCGATTGGGATTGGCCGGTAGAATGTCTCGGTTTTCTTCGTAAATAAAAACCCAGTATTCCATGACTCCGTAGTATTTGCGTGCCATTGTAGCCAGGAAGTTATGTGTTGTCACCGTGTCGCGCACAACAGTTGACGTATTCATGACCTCCGGCTTTTCTGCTTTTTGTCCCACAGTGTCGCTGACTTTTGGATTATCTATTATATATACTGCAACAGTGTCAGCAGGAGTCGACGTGGTTTTCTGAGCAGCGTTTCCTTCTCTATAATTACTGAATACATGGCTGTATAGAAGCATGCCTATGATGATGCCTGTCACAAGTCCCGCGAGAACGCCAACAATTACAGGCCATGCACGGGTCTCCACGACAACTTCCACCTCAGGCTCTTCAGTGACTTCCGGTTCGTCAGGTTCATCGACACTTACAGGCTCTTCATTATACTCTTCGCTAATCTCCGTCTCTGCCTGCGGTGTTGTTATTTGCTCAAGTTGCACCATTTCTTCTGTAGCTGCTTCTTCCGGAGATGGAGCTGTCGACTCGCTTACAGCATCCTCAACCTCTTTTTCATGGGGCAAAGATTCTTCTTGCGGTTCTTCCTCATGACTGATGGATTCGGATGCTTCATCAGATAAGAGCTGAGATTCCTCAACGGCCAGTTCAACCGGTTCAAAAAACGAAAATGGCTCATTTACAGCAGCTGCGAGAACTTCATTTGGAATAAATACAACATCTCCGGCGTCACAGTCAGCCGTGAATGTACCTATATGCGGTACTGTGCACTGACCTTCATTAATCAGACGATTGCTTATCTCTGAAATCAGATTTTTTAAGTATACTTCACATAGTTCCGGTGATGAGCCGGTAGCGGAGGCAAGTTCAGAGGCAAGAAGTTGAAGATTGATAGTGTTGTTCATTTCGTTAGACGATTACGCAGTGAGCCACTGCTGGTGAAGTTTAAGGTTATTTCAGGTGGCAACAACAGGCGTTTGCCTGTTGCATGGTCAGTGACAATAGTTTCATCATTTTTTATGCCCTGAAATTTGCCGAACCCTGGCATCGCCACCGCATCGAGTTGCAGGGCATGGTCAGCAATAAGATGTGCCAGAGCTTTAAGCATGTGAGTGTCGTCAATAGGAGAAGTATTCATTATCAAGTCTTGTCTTTAAGCAACTTTATATTCTTAAACAATGCTCATAAAAGACAAAGTTACAGATTTTTTTGCAAAGACAACTCAATACTCCGCGCTTTTTACTCCATCCGCCGTTCGATACTTCCATAAATTTATGTTCGACGTATTTGGGATATTTATTGTTGTGGGGTACGGAAAAATTTGGAAGTTTGGGGAGGTGTGTTGTAATTTTGGGGATGATAAACCTTTTATTATGACGTCGCGCTTGAAGATTTATGTTTTGATTGTGATTGTCGGGGTGCTGTTTAGTGCCTGCGGAAGTCATCGTGCGGTGTCAGAGGGGAATAAACAGGAATATTCTACTGCGGGCATTGATTCACGGCATAAAAAATCTGATTCAAGGGTAGGAAATCAGCCATCAAAGAATTCGGTGCCCATGCCTGATGACGCATCTCATCCTGTGTTTGCGCTTTTGCAGGAGGCTTCTGGTTGGCTCGGTACTAAATATGAATATGGCGGTCATTCTCGCGGTGGCACTGACTGTTCAGGAATGGTGATGGAGGTGTTCAAGTCATCGGCCGGCATAGCACTTCCCAGAAATTCACGTGAGCAGATGGAAGCTTGTTTAAGTATAGATCGTAAACATCTTAAACCGGGTGATCTTGTCTTTTTTGCCAATAATTTACGCACTGGGCGTATAGGCCATGTCGGGCTCTATGTTGGCGAGGGTAAGATTATACATGCAACTTCGAGCCGGGGGGTGATAATAAGCAGTCTTGATGAAGATTATTGGCATAATCACTATGCCGCGAGTGGTCGTGTGGAGGCTTTTGAAAAGAAAGTACGCAAGCATGAGTCCTCCGGACAAAGATATGTGAAACAGAAAAAAGCGAAGCAAGTCGCGGAGACTAATTCGGCGAAACCGCAAGCAGTCAAGCAAAAAACTGGACCAGTCGAAGAGCCTGTGACGCCTGGACAGACAGCTGTTGCAACGGAGCCTGACTGGTTTGACTGATTTTTGGCCTTATGCTTTATGGCATATAAGCATCAGTTGATTGCCAGAATGATCCGTTACACCATAAAGTCGTGGCGAGTCGGCATCGCGTACTTTTAATTTACTGCGGAGTTGATCGGCGCGTAGTCCAAAGTTGCGGGTAGCGACAGACAGTGCCGGATATCTGCGGGCAAGTCTCTTGATTTCGCTCGAGCGGTAGGGGATAATTTCGTCAATAATGAAGTTCTCTCCGATAGAATCAACCGGCGATTTGGCTATATATAAATGTGTATTGTCTGCAATAGCGCCGATTGCATATCGGGTGCAAAGCAGTCGCCATGGAGCAGTTTTCATGATTGTCGGGTAGGGATCAATAAGATACAGGCCCTGTTGAGGCTGCTCATATATTATTGAGGCTTCGTCTTCCTCGTATCGTGTAAACTCTACACTGTTCTGTGAATTATCCGGTAGCAGTGTGAGCGCTTCAATAACAGGAGTCGCACAGGAAGTACTCCCTAACGCGCAAACAGCCACAAGCTCTTTGCATTCGCGGCGATCACCTGTGGCAATGATGCGTGTGCATATACCTTGCAACTGTTTGAGCACGGCGCTGACATCAAGCATAGGCGACATTTTGATAATCAGATTGTCTGCGATTCGGGATATGTGGGGAAGCATTGCAATCACATCGGGCTCGCAGTCTGATAAGGCAAATATCCGTTCGCCCATAGCGCCTCGTCGTGCCGGATCTATAAATACCGTATCGGCATGCGAAAACGAGGTTATAACATCGCGGCAGTCACCGGTTATAACTTCGAGATTATTGATGTGGAGCGCCGAAGCATTGTCGCGCAGTGTTTGTGCTACTTCTGGATTACGCTCTACAGCAATTACTCGAGAGCATCGCTGTGCAAGATGTAAAGCATCTATGCCCAAACCGGCAGTGAGATCAATACAACTTGTCCCGAGTTCTACAAGCGATGCATGAAATGCAGCCAAACGATCAGAAGTCGCTTGTTCTTGGGCAAGTGTGTTGGGGAACTCAAAGGCTTCACACTGCAGGGTATCAGCAAGTTTCTTCACAGCCTTCTTACGACATTCTATTTGGGTAATCAGGTGAGAGATTTGTGGCTGCGAAGCATACTTAAGACGGAGACGAGATGGGTCTTCCGACAAATGCTCGTTAATCCATTGAATATCCTGAGAGCTAAGCATATTGAGGTTTTTTGATGACTTTTGATAAGAGACGTAAACCGCCCCGGGCGAGCGATGTGCTGCACCGGGGCGGTTTATGGTGTTATTCTCTATGGTGTTTATGCCTTAACAGCTGCTACACCGGGGAGTACTTTGCCCTCGATGGCCTCGAGCAGAGCGCCACCACCGGTAGAAACGTATGATACCTGATCAGCAAGACCAAACTTGTTGACGCATGCTACAGAGTCACCGCCACCAACGAGCGAGAATGCACCGTTGTTAGTAGCTTCTACAATAGCGTCGGCAATAGCGCGGCTGCCATCGGTGAACTTGTCAAACTCAAATACGCCGGCAGGACCATTCCAAAGGATAGTCTTTGCATTGCGGATAACATCGGCAAAAGCCTTGCGGGTTTCAGGACC
>CAZAME010000111.1:0-4546 GCA_964486445.1 uncultured Bacteroides sp.
TCACTGCCATACGCAGATAAGATGGTGTTTAAGGGCGGCACATCACTCAGCAAAGTTTGGGGTGTTATCCGGCGATTCTCAGAAGATATTGATATAGCCATAGATCGCAGTATATTCGGGATATATGGTGATGTGACTAAGAAACAATTAAAGAAGTTGCGAAAGGCATCCTCGGTGTTTGTGCGTGATACTCTTGCCAATGACTTGACATTGGCGGTAGAACAAGCAGGATTGAGCGGATTTGTGACAGTAAAGCCTGATCCTGATGGAGAAGGCGATGCGACTTATCCTGAGCCTCGGCAGATTCATATAATCTATAAATCGGTTTTGCCCTTTGGGACTAATCCATATCTCCGTGATGAGGTGCTGCTGGAAGTTGGTGCCCGTTCTCTGTTTGAGCCGACTGCAAAAGCAGGGGTTGAATCCTTTGTGACAAGAGTCTTTCCGCATCTTACATCAAATGATAATGAAATTCAGATTGTGGCGGCTGTTGCAGAAAAAACATTCCTTGAAAAGGCTTTTCTGCTTCATGAGTTATTCTCAACTGATGGTTGCTGTAATGCCAATCGCAAATCTCGACATTTGTATGACATATATAAGCTGTATGAGACGGGAATTGCTCACAATGCTATTTCTGATGATGAACTATGGGAAATTATTCGACATCATAGGGAAGTGTTCACTTCAATACGCGATGTTGACTATACGCCGGACATTCGCAAAAGGATTACTCTCACTCCCCCTGAAAGCTTCGTAGAGGAATGGAAAAACGACTATGATAAGATGGTTGTAAATATGATATACGAAGATAATGTGCCCTCGTTTGCGGACATACTCGGTGTTGTGGCAAATATCGAAAATATGTTTAAGGCATAACGTTAGCGTGGAGTATTCCGTATCAGGGAATCTATGTTCAGCTAATACTCGGTAGCGGGTTAATCTAATTACTGGATGTCGGGGGAGGTGATGATGTTCTTGCCGGCGAATGTGTTGAGGTTGAAGTCTTCGAGCAGCTCGGAGGGACGGCAGGGTCGTGGTGTGCTTCTCAGGCCTGCCAGATGTGCCACGATGCCGATGATTTCCGCCGGGGCGTGGTGGGCGAGCATATACTCCATGCTCAGCGAGCTGTCGCGCTTCGACAGACGTTGTCCTTGCCGGTTGCAGAGCAGTGGCAAGTGTGCAAATTTAGGGGGCGTTACTCCAAGCAGGTGGTAGAGATATATCTGTTGGGCGGCAGAAAGCAACAAGTCGTTGCCGCGCACGACCTCAGTCACTCCCATGGCGGCATCATCCACCACCACGGCGAGCTGATAGGCCCATGCGCCGTCGGCCCTGCGCAAAATAAAGTCGCCACATTCCCGGGCGAGATTCACACTCTGTTTTCCACAGATAGCATCGGTAAAGGTGATATTGCTATCAGGCACGTATAGCCTCACGGCTGCTCTTGCCGATAGGTCATACTTGTTGTTGTGAGGTATATTGGCAGGTCGGCATCGGCCACCGTAGATGATGCGGCCGTCGCTCTGGTGCGGTGCACTCGCCGCCATGATGTCGGCGCGTGTGCAAGTGCAGGGATAAGTCAGTCCTGTGGCATGCAGTTTCTGCAGGGCTTCTTCATAAAAGTTATGCCTCAGGCTTTGGCAATAAGGGCCGTTTTTGCCGATGCCGTGTGCTCCGCCTTCATCCCATTCAAGGCCGAGTGTGAGCAGATCGTCTTCGATAGCTGCTGTATGTTGAGGCTTCGAGCGTTGCGGATCGAGATCCTCGATGCGCAGAATCCATCTGCCGCCGGCCGATTTTGCCGACAGCCATGACATCAAGGCTGCATATATGTTGCCGAGGTGCATGCGCCCTGACGGTGAGGGCGCAAATCGGCCTATGGGTGTTTTTGGTCCGGTTTCCATTGGTCTTATGCTTATACAAAATTAGGCAAAATATTATAAACCGGGAGCTATAGGTGGAGTGTTCTATGTAAATAATGTATAACTTTGCTGTAGTTATGACTCAGATATCAGATAATTCAAAACCATGCTGTGAAGCGGGAGTGTTTTCCCGCACGACATTCTTGCTTGCGCCACACTGCAATGCGCAAAACAGTCTGTCGGCGCCGGCACTCACCGGCGATCTAATAGATATTGCCACCGAGCATGCAAATGCGCTCGGCATAGGCTATGAAGCGCTCATTCCTGAGGGATATGCCTGGGTGCTTGGCCGGCTGGCGTTTTATATGCATCGCTTTCCGGAAATGCATGAGACTTACACTATTGACACGTGGATTGAAAGTTTTAACCGCAGTTTCAGCAACCGCAACTTCAGAATCAGCATTGCCGACACCGGCGAGGTGCTTGGTTATGCGCGCAGTGTGTGGACTGCCATTGATATACGCGAACGCCGGCTGGCTGATCTGTCGCAGTTTACGGCCGGTGTGCCCTTGTGCCCCCATTTGCCATGCCCAGTGCCGCAACTGAGCCGGCTGCCGGTGGTGTCTCCGGAAGATTCAGTGAGTGAGTACAGGCATGTCATTACGCCGACTGACATAGACTTTAACCGTCATGTGAATACTACACGCTATATAGAGATGTTGGTAAATACCCGCGATCTCGCGTTTCACGATGCCAACCGCCTGGTGTCGCTTGAGATATCTTTCCGTCACGAGGCTCTATATGGCGATACGCTCTCAATCTTCACCGACGCCTCGGGGTGCAGCACGATTGCCTACATCACGGCTCCTGCGACACCGCTTGTGGTCGCCCGACTGGCGTATGAGCCACGGTAATGAATGATTTGGCAATAATAGAAATGATAACCGGCCTCCGGGTTGCATACTGCATCCGGAGGCCGGTTAAGCTTTTTTGTTTGTCGGTCAGTTCCCGAGGTGATTCCTTAAGCTTCAGCGGGAGTCACGTTGATGAACTTGCGGCCATTGCGGCCTTCAGTGAAGAGCACTGTGCCGTCGATGAGCGCGTAGAGGGTGTGGTCCTTGCCCATACCCACGTTAAGACCGGGGTGATGCACAGTGCCGCGCTGACGCTTGAGGATGTTGCCAGCTTTAGCGTACTGTCCGCCGAAAATCTTAACACCAAGTCGTTTGCTTTCTGATTCACGACCGTTCTTAGAACTACCTACACCTTTCTTATGTGCCATTTTCTGAGAATTTTTAAGGGTTAAGCAATTACGTCTTTAATCACGACCTGAGTGAAGAACTGGCGATGGCCGTTTTTGCGGCGATAGCCTTTGCGACGCTTCTTCTTGAAGACGATCACTTTCTCACCTTTCACGAGGGGACGCTTTACCTCGCAAACTACTTTGGCGCCTTCTACGGTAGGTGCGCCTACCTTAACTGCATCGTCGGTTTCAGCGAGGAGTACACGGTCGAATTCTACGGTGTCACCTTCTTTTACTGCTTCGCCGAGATAGTGAACATACAGAAACTTGCCTGCTTCGGCCTTGAACTGCTGTCCCTGGATTTCTACGATAACGTACATTTAATTATTTGATATAAATACAGTTAACTTACCGCAAGGCGAGCCAATAGCTGCTTTTTCGGAGCCTTGTCAGCATTTTTGCAGTGCAAAGTTACTAAATATTTGGCATTTAGCAAAATATTTCACTCCCGTGGCGGTGTTTTTTTTGCTCTATATTTTTAGGACACATATCTCGGCAAGGGTACGTGTTCGCTAAGCAAGTGGGGGTTATATAATGGGCAGCCTTTCAGGCTTGTGGGTTATGACTGACCGAGTGTGATGTGTTCCGAGACTAACTTCGGAGTGCTCGGCAGGGGTTGCTATTTTATGCGATCAGCGCGGCTGTATCGTATGCAGATACAGCCGCGCTGATTATGGGTGATGAAGACCTTGCGGTCTTGTTGATTTTATTCTTCGTACTTCTTGACGATGACGGTGGCGTTGTGGCCGCCGAAACCGAAGGAGTTTGACAGTGCAGCACGCACGGGGCGCTCCTGAGCACGGTCGAAGGTGAAGTTGAGGTTGTAGTCGATTTCTTCGTCGAGGTCCTCAGGGTCGTGGTTGATGGTGGGAGGAATGATGTCGTTCTGCACCGACAGGACACTGAACATAGCCTCGAGAGCGCCGGTGGCACCGAGCAGGTGGCCGGTCATAGACTTGGTGGAGCTGATGTTGAGCTTATATGCATCTTCACCGAAGAGCTTGATGATGGCCTTGACTTCAGAGATATCGCCTACGGGGGTTGATGTGCCATGCACGTTGATGTAGTCGATGTCGGAGGTGGTCATATTGGCATCTTCGAGAGCTGAACGCATGGCGATGATAGCGCCGAGGCCTTCGGGATGAGTAGCTGTGATGTGGTATGCGTCGGCCGACATGCCGCCGCCGGCTACCTCAGCATAGATCTTCGCACCGCGAGCCTTAGCATGCTCGAGTTCCTCAAGGATGAGCACAACAGAGCCTTCGCCAATTACAAAGCCGTCGCGGCTTTTGCTGAATGGGCGCGATGCGGTCTCGGGGCTGTCGTTGCGTGTCGAGAGGGCGTGCATAGAGTTGAAGCCGCCTACGCCAGCTGGATAGAT
>CAZAME010000112.1:0-4502 GCA_964486445.1 uncultured Bacteroides sp.
CAGAATGTCTATGACCTGCACGAGCGCGCCGGCAGCAGCCACGCGCTGCATCTGCATGGCGAACTGTTGAAAGTGTGCTCCGTCAAAGATGAAAACCGTGTGTACACGCTCACGGCCGACAACCTCGACACCACCCCCGACACGCTCATCGAGGGTGAGCACGTCAGACCTCATATCGTCTTCTTCCAGGAGGCTGTGCCTAATATGGAGCCGGCGGTAGAACTCGCCGCCGAAGCCGATGTCTTTGTCATCGTGGGGACTTCTCTGGCCGTTTACCCCGCTGCCAATCTGCTTCATTATGTGCGCCAAGGCATCCCGGTGTACTACATCGATCCTCACCCGGCCCCTGTGCCCGACTTTGTGACCGTGCTGCCTATGGGTGCGTCGGAGGGCATTGCAAAACTTGCCGAAATACTGCTATCACAAAAATAATTGCTATATTTGCAAGGTTCTGCCGCATCGAGTGTCGGGTGGCAGAACCTTGATTAGTTTCACCTATACCCCTTAGTTTTGGAAACAGAACCTTTGCCGGCCTTAGAGGCTATCAACACGCTCCTGCTCGCAGTGGGCATCAATCACATCAACTTCGGATTAGGCAATATCATTGCCATTGTTCTCTCCATCGTTTTTCTGTGTGTGTCGGGCTTTGTGTCGGGCAGCGAGATAGCCTATTTCTCGCTCACTCCGCAGCAGTGTGAGGAGCTTGAAGAAGACAACCGCGGTCGCTCAATCCTCAAGTTGCTTTCGCAACCCGAGCGTTTGCTCGCCACCATACTTATAGCCAACAACCTGGTCAACGTCACCATTGTGGTGTTGCTCAACTTTGCTCTCGGCCCCATATTTTCAGGCATGAGCGCCGTGCTGAGTTTCATACTGCAGACGGTGCTGCTCACCTTCCTCATCTTGCTGTTCGGCGAAATCCTCCCCAAACTCTATGCCAACCACAACCCCATGAGCTGGGCGCGCATGGCATATCCGGGTGTTAGCTTCCTAGTCGCATTATGCCGCCCGTTGTCGGGCATGCTCGTGCGAAGCACCACCATTGTCAACCGATTCGTCACCCGCGAGGATCACAATATATCGACCGACGACTTGTCGCAGGCACTGGAGATAACCGACGTCAAAGGAGCCGACGACAAGGAGATGCTTGAAGGTATTCTCAACTTCGGCAACACAACGGCCTCACAGATAATGACCCCGCGAGTAGACCTCACAGACATTGATTATACCGCCACATTTGAGGAAGTTCTCGACACGGTTGTGCAAAGCGGCTATGCACGACTACCGGTCTATGAAGACACGGAAGACTCTATAAAAGGCATCTTATATAGTCGCGACCTGCTGCCGTATATCGGCGCCGAGCTCCCGGAGAATTTCAGCTGGCAGTCACTCATCCGCGAGGCTTACTATGTGCCTGAGTCGCGCATGATTGATGATCTGCTCGAAGACTTCCGCCGACGCCGCATCCACATGGCAATCGTTGTCGACGAATATGGCGGCACTCAGGGTGTAGTAACTCTTGAAGACGTGCTCGAAGAAATAGTCGGTGACATTAACGACGAGTATGACGAAGAAGAGGTAACCTTCCAGCGGCTCCCCAACGACACTTATATATTCGAAGGCCGCACACTGCTCAACGACTTCTTCCGCATCACCGGTCTTGACAGTGCCGACTTCGATGAAATTACTGAAGACGCCGAGACTCTGGCCGGCATGCTGCTCGCCATCAAGGGAGATTTCCCCAAAGATAAGGAACCGCTTGTCTACGGCCGCTGCCGATTTCTGGTGCTTGATGTCACGGATCACCGCATCACAAGCGTGCGTGTGCGCGTGATGCCCGAAACTTCAGCCGAAAATCCACCAAAAGTGTAAATATGCGACTGACGTATATGCTGATGTGGCTTCTTGCGGCTACTATAATAAGCAGCTGCCGGAGTGATGCGGAGCAGGATAGTGCTGCTGCCGTGCCACGTCGCGAGGCATATCCACGACTACAATTGTATGACACCATTTATGCGGCACAGCCGGGTTTACCGCTGCACATAGAGCTCAACTCGGCCTCCACCGTGGAGATCGAGCATCGGCCCGACGGCGTAGTGTGGCTGTCGCAACACTATCCTTCCTACAGCATCACGGTCTTCTACACTCTGCTGCCCGGCGACAGACACTCCATCTCAGAAGCCCTGCAACGCTCGCTAAGCCGTCTCACCGACAACATAGGCGGTGCTTCAGCCGACCGAAGTGAGGCCGAGTCGCCCAACGGATTCTACAACTATATACTGCGCCCGCGAGGTCTCAATCCTTTCCCTCTGCAGTTTATAAGCACCGACGGCGATGCGTGGCTGATTACAGCATCGGCCACATACACCGACGGGCATCTGCCAGCATCGGCTGACTCCGTGGCCCCCATGCTCAGTGCTCTCCGCCGCGATATGGTGCACACTCTCAACACCTTGGCCCATGCACAGCACAATTGACTTTTTCGACGGCAAAGTCACGGTATATTATACCCCGATAGAGTGCAACGAGCAACCGCGGCGACAGCGCGAAGTTTGTGCAGTGGCTCGTCTGGCAACCGCGGCCCTCGGGGCTGGCGTAAGCATAGAGCACAATGCTGATGGTGCACCATTCGTGCCGGGATGCGACAAGCCGGTGTCGGTGTCGCACTCCCGACTGCTGGCGGCACTTGCCGTTGGGTCTCAACCACACAGCCGCATAGGCATAGATGCCGAAGAAATGCGCCCTCAGCTTGCCCGGGTTGCGCCCCGAGTGCTAAGCAATAGCGAACTGGCTATGTATTCCCGATTGCCCGACGGACTACTCAGAGCATGGACCCTGAAGGAGGCTCTCTACAAAGCCGCCGGTATCAAAGGCCTTGACTTCGCCTCCGACATAAAGCTGCCTGACCCCACGGGCGCCAATTGCGAGGCTTCTGTTAGAGGGGAGCGCTTCGACTGCCGATTCCACTACTGCGGCGAAACACTGCTGTGCGCCGTGCATGACATATAGAACGAATTCTCTAAGCTACTGTTTCCTATGAGCGACAATAACAATCATCCGTTGGGCGATGCGCCTTGGTTTCATGTTATAATCTCCACCGGCTTCGGCACCGGCTTTATTCCCGGAGCCCCCGGCACATACGCCGCCTTCCTGGCGTTGGTGATATGGTATGTGTTCTATCTGACCGTGAGCGCCACTGCATTGCTGTGGATCACAGTTGCCCTGATTGTTCTCAATATGGCAGTAGGCGTATGGACCTCAAATGTCATGGAGCGATATTGGGGCGAGGATCCGCGCACCGTCGTCATTGATGAGTTCATCGGAGTGTGGATACCTTGTCTTGTTTGCATCACCCCCGACAAGATGCACACGCTGTGGCTGTCTGTCGCAGGTTTTGCCTTGTTCAGAGTCATTGATATCTTCAAGCCGCTTGGTTGCCGCAAGATGGAGCGCTTCGGCGGAGGCTGGGGCGTGATGCTCGACGATGTGCTCGCCGGGGTGTATGCCCTGATCATCGTGGTCGCCATGCGTGCTGTGCTTGGGTGGTAAGCGGCGTTTGTTGCAATCGTGCAACATTTCAGCCGATTTTTCTCCGATTTTTTGCGCAATTGGATGAATAGCACTAATTTTGTAGCGGTTAAGAAAAGGCCGCTACAACAGCGGCATGGTAAGAAAGCACCTCTCTTTTGATCTTATACTTAGCTGATTCTTATTTTACACTACTAAAAATCCATAAAAGGACTAAGCATAAGGCAAGGTATCCCGATCCGCATCCGCGACGGCTCACGGCAAGGTGAAACACAGGTGCATACATTAAATGTAAGTATGATAAACCCATTTCTCAAACTTCGAGTGAAGTGACAGATGTGGCGAACGAATGCCTTTTGGCTTATGTCCTCTGCCCCTTGTTGAAAGGAGCCGGGGCTTTTTTATTTTCAATACCTTGTGAATATGGAAAGTCGCCTATGTGGTTCAGGGCGAGTCTTTGCAGACTCGGACCGATGGGGTGGCGTTCTCCGGGCCTAACCTCGCTGTGCTCGGTAAGACCCGGTTATATGAAGGGCGAGGACCTTCGGCCCTCGGTTGGTGGGCGGGGGCCAGTCGGGAGGTGATCGCACCTAAAGGCGCTCCTGTTTTTATGTGGGGCTGGTTCCACAACCTGCGTGCCGCCACGCGGCACTTGGATGTGGCTACAGATATGGGCGCCTCCAAGGAGGCTCGGGCTGCGATGCGGCTGCTGTGTGGGGGTGATAGGACTAATAGGACCGATAGGGCTAATAGGACTAATATTGGTTGGCGAGGCTTCTGTAGGGTAATCTAATGTGGGGTAGTCGGCTGCTACTTGTTGAAGCCCTACTTTGTGGGGTTGGCCCTGCGAGGGGGTTGTTGTGTCATAGATCTCGGCTGTGGCGTGGGTGATGACTCGGGGGAGGGTGTCGACGGGTGTTGTGGAGGTGAGTACTACGGTTGTCGGCGAGGGGATGCAGGTGACGATGTTGTGG
>CAZAME010000113.1:0-4239 GCA_964486445.1 uncultured Bacteroides sp.
ATTAGGCGAATTATCAACCACACGTTTAAGCGCGAGGTATTTGTCGCGGGCATTTACCATGTAGTATATGTGGCGCACATTTTCGGCGCCCTCGTTGCGAGTGCCTACAACGACCTCCTCTGGATCTTTCATAAACCTCTTTGCAATCTTGGCAACCTCAGGAGGCATTGTTGCCGAGAACATGAGCATGCGTCGTTTGTCGGGCACATGGCTCAGAATCTCGTTGATGTCGTCGATGAAGCCCATATTGAGCATCTCGTCGGCTTCGTCGAGTACCACAGTGTGTACGTCGTCGAGTTTGACAACACCTCGGTTTATGAGGTCGATGAGTCGACCGGGAGTAGCCACGATAATCTGCACGCCGCTGCGTAGTGCGCGAATCTGGCTGTCGATGCTTGATCCGCCATATACCGGCAGAACCGACAGGTTATCGGTGTATTTAGAGAAGTCGGCAAGGTCGCCGGCAATCTGCAGACACAATTCTCTCGTAGGAGCGATGATGAGAGCCTGAGGGCGACGCTCGGCTGTGTTGATGCGCTGAATAACTGGCAGACCAAAAGCAGCAGTTTTGCCTGTGCCGGTCTGTGCAAGAGCCACAACATCTTTGTTCTCACTGCCAAGCAGCACGGGGATTACTTTCTCTTGTATCGGCATAGGGTTCTCAAACCCCATATCTGTCACGGCGCGCAGCAGATCGTCGCGTACGCCTAATTCGTCAAATGTCATATATATAAGTTTTTAGTATTTGCATATCTGAGTACCATAATGCAATACAGTACAAATATACAACAATAATACCGTAAAAGAGTCGTCGACCACTGCCTATTTTAACAAATTGGTGATGTTGTGTTAATAAAACTGTTGCTCCCCGGAGATAATCAATCCTTCATGAGATAGTCTTCAGGAATGGTGGAGGCGCTGCCGTCGCGGCTTGCGAAGTAGTGAGGCGACATGATCTCCACTCCGGCTTCATTGAAGATGTCCTGGATATTCTGGTGCAAGTCGGATGTGATTTGTCCCAGATTATCTGCATCTTTAATGTAAGCGTTTATCTGATAGCAAGGATAATAGTCCTGCAACTCTGTTTCAAGAACAAAGGGCTTTGGATGCTCGAGCACACCCGGAGTTATGCGTGCCGCGTTGATGAGCAGCTGGTGAACCTGACGCCAAGGGGCATCGTAGCCTATGGTGACAGTCGTGTGGATGATCAGTCCGAACTGGCGTGCCGACGCGCTGTAGTTCACTGTGTGCGATGACATAATGAATGAGTTCGGGATGGTTACCACTTCGTTTTTCGGAGTGCGGAGGCGAGTGACAAACGGAGTTTTCTCAATCACGTTTCCGGTGGTGTCATTGAGTTTTATGCGGTCGCCGAGCTTGAAGGGTCGCATGTATGTGATGACTAAGCCGGCAATGATGTTGCCGATGACAGTGCTTGAGCCAAGTGAAATTATAAGACCCACGAAAACCGATATGCCCTGGAATACGCCGGAGTCAGACCCAGGAAGATATGGATATATCATTGCTATCATGAAGGCGTAGAGCAGAAAGCGCACTATGTTGAAAGTCGGTTTCGCCCAGTCGGGATAGAAGCCGTTGATTTTCAGCTTTTCGTTCTGTATCTCTGTGGCAATATAGTGGATGAATTTTACTATATATTTGATGCAGAACCATATCACCAGAATGATAAAGAGATTGGGGATGTAGTTGACTACTGCGCCAAGAACCATTTTTATGGGGCCAAGAATATAGTGCAGTATGGTCATTGCCAGGCGCTCGGTGGGAGGGAAGATTGCAAACAACACCGGCACGGTGAATGTGAACTGAATCAGCAGGACTACATATCGCAGCACATTACTGAAAAAGATGAGTATTCGGCCGAGACGACGTGTGTTGAGCAGTTCGTATTCGCGGATGATTAATGGCTTCAGTCGCTGTTGCTTAAATCTGATTATTTGCCGACGAAGCTTTCTGAAAAGATAGTTGGTGAATTTAATGAGCAGATATTGAGCTACTATAACCAATATGAATAATAGAGCACTCTTCACTATCTGCCAGATGTTGTGATCTTCGCGTAGCTCCTTGATTTTTGCATCGAGGACAGGCACGTATTTATTTGCCAGATGCATGCGCGTAGTACCTTGCCAAAGAGCATCCTGATCGGTGATGCTTACTATAACCTTGTCGCCATACATGATATCGGTGTAGCCGTCATTGTCGAGAGTGTGGATGGTGTCGTGCTTCAACGAGTGACTTTCTCCGATTTTTTGCAGCGCATCGGCAATCATATCTGCTCTGTCGAAGGCTGAGTATCCGCCCCTTGCTGCGTAGATGGTGAACAAAGTGTCGTTGCCAACAACCACGGGCACCCCTTTTGTATGGGCGCGCAGAGAGTCTATGCACCGCCTCTGCTCGGCAAGTTTGAGCGAGTCTGCAATGAGATTGCTGTTTAGAGCGTTGTCAAGCTCAGTGCGAAGCATGATTTCGTTGAGTTTCATCTCCTGAAGCTCAAGGCTGAGCTCTTGCAGTCGTATGGAGTCCTGCCTATAGCGTTCAATAGGCGACAATGCTTTGCCGGCAGTAGAACCAGCAGTAGAAATAGAGTCGGCTCGAGCCGGCAAGTTTGACGCGCAGAGTAGTATAAACAGTAAAAGAAAGAACGGCTGGCGCTTCATGTCTGGGACTTGTTAGGTTAGTGTCTTAGATTGACAAAGATAGACAAATTTTCTATACCGGGCATTTCCGGGCCGCGCATTTATTTATACGTCGTAATAGCAATAGCTTAAGCCTTGGCGATGAGAGCAATGGTGTAGGCCACGTAGCAGGCGAACATCAGAGCGCCTTCGGCGCGTGTGAAGGTGCGCCGGCGGATATAGCTGCCGAATAACCAGAAGAGCACGGAGGCGCCGGTGAGTGTGAGAAGATCGAGGTTTGTGATGCCGTCGAGAGGCAATGGCGACACTGTTGCTGAAGCTCCGAGCACAAAGAAGACATTAAACAGACAGCTGCCAACGACATTTCCCACAGCGAGCCCGGGGCTGTTCTTCATTGCTGCTACTATAGATGTCGCCAGTTCGGGCAACGAAGTGCCTGCTGCAACAATTGTGACACCTATGACTGCTTCGCTCACATTAAGTGCTTTGGCAACCCCCGTGGCGCCATTTACAAATATTTCTCCACCACCTACTAAGGCGCCAAGGCCACCAAGAATCATTATCGTCGACAACCATAGCGGGCGGCTTTTTACTTGTGATTCCTGTTGCGTGTTTTCAGAGCCGTCTTTAGCTATAGAGAAGGTGTAGCGCATGAAGACGGCAAAGAATAATAACAACAGCAGACCGTCGGTGCGCGACAGTACATTATCTCCGGAGCCGTTGATTATATGAGAGTTCCCACAAATCAGTATAGCAAGTGAAGACAGTATGACAAGCGGTATCTCCGTAGATAGGATAGAGCGCTCGACTTTGATGGGGCGCACCATGGCTACTACACCGATAATGACGAGAATATTGAAAATATTGCTACCTACAACGTTGCCTATGGCAAGACCGGCGCTGTGGCGCACTGCCGACATGAGACTAATGACAAGTTCAGGTGCTGAAGTGCCGAATGCAACTATGGTGAGACCGATGACGAGCTCGCTGACGCCCCATTTTTTTGCTACAGCTGAAGCGCCCTCGGTGAGATAGTTTGCACCGCCGAGTATGAGAATCAGGCCGGCGATGAGCAGCAGAATGTCTATTATCATGCTTGTGTTGTATTATCTGTTCCTATGACTGCAAAAATACACAGACCCACTTGACCGTGATGGTGCAAGCGGGTCTGGGTTTATTGATTGTCTAAGCTATGAGAAGATTAGAGCTGGGGACCGGCAGCCACGAGAGCCTTGCCGGCAGCGTTGTTCTCATACTTCTTGAAGTTCTTGATGAAGCGCTCAGCCAGGTCGGTAGCCTTCTCTTTCCAAACCTCGGGGTTAGCGTAGGTGTCGCGGGGATCGAGGATCTTGGGATCAACACCGGGGAGCTCGGTGGGCACGGTGAAGTCGAAGATAGGAATTACCTTGGTGGGAGCTTTGAGGATAGCACCGTCGAGGATAGCGTCAATGATGCCGCGGGTATCGCGGATAGAGATACGCTTGCCTGTGCCGTTCCAACCGGTGTTCACGAGATAAGCCTTAGCGCCGCTCTGCTCCATGCGCTTAACGAGCTCTTCAGCATACTTGGTGGGGTGGAGTTCGAG
>CAZAME010000114.1:0-4233 GCA_964486445.1 uncultured Bacteroides sp.
GATTTTAGGTCGTGCCGATGAAAGTGCCGACAGCAGGGTAGACTTACCTGCGTTGGGGAAGCCCACAAGGCCCACGTCGGCCAGAAGCTTAAGCTCGAGGATAATGGATTTCTCTATGGCCGGTTCGCCAGGCTGTGCATAGCGCGGTGTGCGGTTGGTGGCCGACTTGAAGTGCCAGTTGCCAAGACCACCGCGGCCACCCTTGAGCAGCTTGATTTCCTCTCCGTCTTCGGTGACTTGTGCGAGGAAATCGCCTGTCTCAGCGTCGAAAACCACCGTGCCGCAAGGTACGTCTATTATTACATCGTCGCCGTCTTTGCCGAATGAGCGGCCGCCTGTGCCGCTTTGGCCGTTGCCGGCATATATGTGGCGACGATATTTCAGTGGGAGCAGAGTCCACATGTTTTTGTTGCCGCGCAATATGATGTGTCCACCTCGGCCACCGTCGCCACCGTCGGGGCCGCCTTTGGGCACGTATTTTGCACGATAAAAGTGGCGTGAGCCTGCACCGCCCTTACCTGAGCGGCAAAGTATCTTTACATAGTCTATGAAATTAGAGTCAGCCATAGTTGATGCGTGTAATGATTATTTTGAATTACATTGTTATAAAACAACGCTCGGGCGCAGGAGAAGGTTTTTTATCATGCCGGGTCGAGATCGTAGAAGGTCTTTGTCCGCAGTTTTTCCAAAGGAGTGTCTGCGATGGCAGTCACCATGCGCTCGAGAGTGTCGGAACGGTGATATGGATTAGATGCTGATGCAGCTAATGCGCGGCCCGATGGCGACAGAGCGTATGCAATTGCACGGTATATCTCATCGGCAGAGTCTCCGCAGTGAATAATGCTTTTGGCGCATATCCGGCCTTTCTGACGGATGCCTATGTCTACTGTGGGAATACCCATTGACGGCACTTCCACTATGCCGCTTGATGAGTTGCCCACTACGGCGGCCACATGTCGCAGAGCCGATAGATAGCGCTTTTTACCAAGCGACTGCACCAGACACACACGCCCGGGGCGTTTGGCTGCATAATCTGTGATTAGATCGATAATGGCCCGTGAGCCGGTGTCGTTGTTGGGGTAGGTGATGATCAGTGGAGAGTCGGGGAAGCGGTCGAGTGCAGCGAGCAACGCTCTGCACCGATCAGCGGTTGAATTTTCGTCGTCGAGTGTTGCGGGGTGATATGTGACAAGCAGTGTATTATCGGTGATTGTGAGCCCAATTGACTGCTCAAGCTCGTCTTTTGACATCAGAGGCTCGTGCATGATGTTGTATACACCTATTGCGCCGGTGTTGAAGACACGTTGTGGGTTTTCGCCAAGTTGAATCACTCGGTTGCGATAAGGCTCGGTTGCCGTGAGGTGCAGGGCCGATAGTTTGGTAATGGCATGACGGATGGAGTCGTCAATCGCTCCCTCTGATATCTCTCCACCGCTAATGTGAACAATAGGTATGCGCATCACTGCTGCGGCAGATGCCACGGCAAGCATTTCGTAGCGGTCGCCGAGAATGACAAGCATGTCGGGCTGCAGGCGCTCAAAAGCGTCAGCCATGCCTTGCAGGCACAGAGCCATGGCGCGCACTCTGGCAGCAGCGTTGTCGGTGCCTGTGTCGACACCCATGTCTACGCGCTCCGTCACGGTGATGCCGTCGGCCTCTATTTCGCCTACAGTCATACCATAGGCCGGGTCGAGGTGCATATTTGTGGCTATGACCTGCAGCTGCACTTTGTCGGGCATCTGCTGCAGTCTGCGTGCCAGTGGCGACAGCAGACCCCAGTCGGCGCGTGTGCCGGTGACGATGCAGACTTTGCGTGGAGTATAATCGTTGTTGCTCATAAAATACAAAGATAATAAAAATCGGATTATTTCCCGCGGCGGCGATAACGCTCGGCCAGTTGTCGGTGCTTTTCGGCTCCTTCTTCGTCGCCAATGACATCGCAGACGTCGGCGAGCGCTGAGTGTACCCTTGAACTGCGTGGATTGAGACTTTCGGCCACCATAAGCCGGTCGAGGGCGTTGTGGTAGTCGCCGAGCGACAGATATAGTGTGCCGAGTTCGAGCGGCGCCATATAAAGCGAGGAATCGAGAGTTGCAGCCTGAGTGAGTGCTTCGACAGCTTCATCGACGTATTGCATTTCAGCCAAGGCAATGCCTTTGGCAAGCCATGCCTGTGTGCAATCGGGGGCCAATGAAATGGCTTTGTCATAATTTGCAAGGGCTGCCTCTGGGGCTCCACCTTCGCGACAATCTTCACCCAAAGCCACATACTCGGTTGCAAGGCGGCTAAGTTGTTTGCGGGCTTCAGCGAGTTGGCTGCGAAGGGCTTCGTTCTCCGCTCTAAGTGTGGTGAAGGTTGCCAATTTTTTGCGGGCAAGGCGCATGGTGCAAGTATGTGCCATCTCTGTGGGCCTCGAGCGCAGCCCCTCGGTAAACAGGTCGAAGGCCAATGCATAGTTGCCGCTGTCGGCTGCCCCTGCGGCGCGGGCGAAGCAGTCGTCGGCATGAGCTGCGTCGAGAGCCATCTGCACAAGCACGGGGCTGTTGTAGTTGCGGCTGAAGTCGAGCACTACCGGATTTACGGTCATATCGCGTGGCGATATTGTGGCTTTGAGCACAAGACCGTCTAGCGAGCGACAGCGGCTCAGGGCCACGTATGTCTGGCCGGCAGTAAAAGCTCCCTGTCCCATGTCGATTATTGCGCGTGAGAATGTGAGCCCCTGACTCTTATGTATAGTCAGAGCCCACGCAAGACGTAGCGGGAGTTGGGAGTATGACCCGAGTTCAATCTCCTTTACACGCTTGTTTTCCTCGTCATATTCATATCTGATGTTTTTCCACAACTCAGGTTCAACAAGATGACGCGAACCGTTCTCGAGCTGCACTTCCACTCCTTCGTCGTAGCAGGCCGTGACCTTGCCGAGAGTGCCGTTGACCCATAATCCCTCAGGGTTGTTTTTTATGAAAACGACCTGAGCGTCGGGTTTCACTGTAAGCAGTTGAGGTGTGGGCAGACTGTTGAGTGGAAAGTCGCCTGATAGGACTCCTTCATATATGCTCTCGGGTGAGCGCAGTTGTGCCAGATGTTTATCATTGATGTAATCGACAATGTCTCGGCGAGTGGCAAGGGTCATTGTGAAGTCGTCGGTGGCTGCTGATTCAGCATCGCCAGCCGCGGTATCTACCCTGGAGTTTAGAGTCGTGAGGTCGGTCATTGTCGGGCGCCCTGCTCTGATGCGGTCGAGCATGGCGATGAAGTCAGCATCGTCCTGGCGATAGACTTTTTTCAGTTCGATGGGCACAATGGCACTCTGCTGGAAGGCCATTGCATTGAAGAAGAAAAAATTACGGTAGTGATGCCGCAGAACTTCGCGTGCATCAGAGGTGACGACCGGTTCAAGCTGGAATATATCGCCCACAAGCAGCAGCTGCTTCCCTGCGAAGGGCTCGCGTGTGTTGCGGCAGTAGGTGCGCAGTATCTTGTCGATGAAATCAATTACGTCGGCGCGCACCATTGATATCTCGTCGATGATGATGAGCTCGAGTTCGCGCAACAACTTGGTCATGCGCCGCGAGTATTTCAGTCGATCGCGCAGGCGGCGGGGCGATGAGAAATCAGGATCGTCGGGTAGCAGTGGTTTCAGGGGCAGCTTGAAGAAAGAGTGTATGGTGACGCCGCCTGCATTCACAGCTGCAATGCCGGTGGGAGCCAGCACTACATGCTTCTTGCGTGTCTTGGAGCATATATAGCGCAGGAATGTGGATTTGCCGGTGCCAGCCTTGCCTGTGAGGAAAACCGATTGGCGCGTGTAGTTGATGAGTTGCCAGAGAGTGCGGAATTCCTCATTGTCGAGATCAAGCTGCATGTCGCTGCCAAGTGGTGTGCCTGAAACGCTCATAATCAATAGGAAAGAACGTTCTTTCGGGCTGCGTCAAGCCTCAGAAGAATAAACAGCAGCAGAGTGAAACCCCACAGCGATGAGCCGCCGTAGCTGAAGAAAGGCAATGGGATGCCTATGACAGGACATAGGCCTATGACCATGCCGATATTTATGGCGAAGTGGAAGATGAAATACGACGCCACGCAGTAGGCATACACTCGCGAGAATGTCGACGGCTGACGCTCGGCAATGTGGAGGACACGTAGGATGAGGCACACAAACAATGCCATGACGGCTGTAGAGCCGATGAAACCCTCTTCTTCGCCAATTGTGCAGAATATGAAATCAGTATG
>CAZAME010000115.1:0-4206 GCA_964486445.1 uncultured Bacteroides sp.
GTCGATGTCGTTGCCATATTCAAACTCGAGCGTGATGATGGATATGTTTTCGCGCGACTTCGATGTGATGTGCTTGAGGTTCTCCACCGCGTTGAGGGTGTTTTCGAGCGGGCGGGTCACGTTTTGCTCGATATCCTGGGCCGATGCACCCTGATATGTCGTCATCACCATTATAGTGTTGGTGTCGATGTCAGGGTACAGGTCTATAGGCAGCATCTTCAGGGAGAACAGACCCATGATGGCGACCGCCACAAAGCACAGTGTGGTCATGATTGGGCGCTTGACGGCGCCGGAGTATATGCTCATATTTCGTGAGTGTGTTGCTTGGTTTATTATTTGTCTATAAGCGCCACGGCGACACCGTCGGCAAGGCGGGTCTGACCCGAAATGACTACTGAGTCACCGTCGGCTACGCCCGACAGCACTTCATAGCTGTCGCCGATGCGCCGACCGAGTTCTACTTTGTTGTAGCTTACGTGGCCATTGGAGTAGACATATACATACCTGTTACCCGAGCCCGTCTGCTTTACGACAGCGCGGTCGGGGACAACCACGTTGTTGCGCGTTCCCAGATTGATCTCCACGCGGCCAAACATGCCGGGCAATATCTTCTCTTTGGCGTTGGGTATGTCGACTTCGGCCTGGAAGGTGCGGGTGTTGACATCTACAGTAGGATAGATGCGGCTCACGCGGGCGGGGAAAGTGTCGGCCGGCCACGCGTCGAATGTCACAGTCACGGGTGTGCCGGTCTTGAGCAGCGACAGATCATTTTCCGTGACATTTATCATAGCCTTTACTATTGGAGAGAGCTGGCCCACGGTGAGGATGGGCGATGCACCGGTCATGTCCCCCGGGTCATAATTGCGGGCTGTGACTACGCCGTTAATGGGCGATGTGAGCACTGTGTTTTCAAGCAGGTTGTTATACTGCGACCGGGCGGCATCGAGCTCGGTGCGCAGTTGGTCGACACTCTGCTGTGTGCCGGCGCCGATCTCCAGCAGCTGCACTGCGCGGTTATATTCGCGTTCAGCGTTGTCGAGGCGCACTTTCAGCTGGTCGATATTGGCGCGGTCAAGTGTGACAAGCACCTGGCCGCGGCGCACACGGTCGCCGACCTCCACATTTATCTGCTTGATGCGGTTCATCGTCGACGGACTGATGTTGTTTGTGTTGTCGGCCTCTACATTTGATGTGTAGACTTTTATCTGGTCTACGTCTTTGGCCGACACTGTCTGCACTTCCACTCGCGGAAGTTCGGCATTGGGGTCTGTGTTACCCTTTTTGTCGTCGGCTGGTTTGGAGCAGGCCGATGTGGCGCATGCAAGTGCGCACAGCAGGCTTAGGTTGACGATGAGGTGTTTCATTGCTCGGTGTTGTATATTTGTTTTTTTATTTTTTGTCAGGTAAAATAGTTGTGTACTGTGAGTTTTGTATACAGGTCAGTTGCCTGCCGGTGATAGCGATGATTCATCGCCGACAAGTTGCTCGAGAGCGGCGGTAGCCACCAGGTAATTATATATTGACTGGTAGTAGGCAAGCTGTGCGCGGGTCAGCGCGAGCTCTGAGTCTCTCAGGTCGAGGTATGAGGCGGCGCCGATATTGAAACTTTTCTGCATGATGTCGTGCGCGCGGTCGGCTTGGTTGACACTCTCCGAACTCGATGCTATCTGGCGCAGGTTGAGGTTGATGTTGTCGCGCGCAAGATCGGCCTGCGATGACACCGACCGTAGCACGTTGTCATGGTTTAGCATAGCCTGTTCCACCTGTATTCTCGCCTGCTTCTGGCGGTTGTAGCGCGCACCTCCTTCGAATAGAGGCACATTGAGCGTCAGGCCGAAAACCGAGTATGGACTCCATAGAAAATTGCGGAAAGGCGAGCCGTTGCTCGATGATGTCCAGTTGTAGTTCACCGAGGCCGACAGAGTGGGGTACCATGCCATCTTCTGCACCTTGAGAGCTTGCGAGAGAGTCTTTATCTGGAGTTCGCTCTGGCGCAGCTCAGTGTTGCCCGATATATCCTGAGGCAGCGACATGGCGCGGTTATACATGTCGGCGTGATATCCGGCCAGCGAGTCGGCGGGCTGCAGCGCTATGTCAGTCGACAGCCCCAGCAATATCGCCAGTTGCAGCGATGCCTGCTTTATGGCGATTTGGCTCTGCAACAATTCCGGCTCCACATTTTTCATTGCCACCGAAGTGCGCAGCACATCATAGTCCGATGCTGCACCGGCCTGATGCTGGCGTGTATAGATCTCATGTGTCAGAGCAGCCATGTCGTAACTCTGTTGTATCACAAGCTGTGATGCGCGGGCAAGCAGGAGGGTGTAGTAGGCATTCTTTACCTCATATATCAGTGAGAGTCGTGATGCGCGCGCCTGCTCCACGGCTTGCAGTATCTGACTGTCGGAGAGCTTTAGCGACGCCCACAGCTGAGGCGCTATAAGCGGCACAGCTGCCTGAAAGCCCACCGAATAAGAGTTGTCAAGGCCCATTTTTATGCCCTGACGTTTATTTGATTTGGGCTTTGCTTCTGTTTCATCGTCGGCCGCACCGCCGCCGAGGCCGAATCCGTCCATATTCATGTATGCAACCTGCTTGGCAAGCATGCGGTTGTATGTGGCTCCGAAAGCCACCGTAGGCAGGAGTGATCCTAATGTTTCCTTGCGCGAGTAGTCTACGCGCTCAATTTCTTTGTCGGCAACCTTCACGGTTGGATTATTTGACATTGCTATCTCAAGGCAAGCGTTCAGATCAACCTTCAACGAGTCGGTTGAAGTGCTTATCGGTGCTTGAGCACTGGCTGCCACGCATGTTGCCGCGGAGAATAAGAAGTAATAAAAGCGTTTCAAAGTTGCGTATATGTGATATGTGTTTGACTTGTGATGTATGCGAAATATTAGGTGCAAAAGTAGTATTTTTGCTCCAATTAGGCCAAAACTACGATGTTTCTGCGGCGATTATTACCAATATATAAGTATTTTTTGCGAATATTTACGCGCTTCTGTTTCCCGGTTTTTTTATGCCGTTTTTTCACTCTCGAAAAATTTTTCAAAAATGTTTTGCGGATTGAAAAAGATGTTATAACTTTGCACTCGCAATCACGAGAGAGTGATGGCCCAATGATGGCTCCTTAGCTCAACTGAATAGAGCATCTGACTACGGATCAGAAGGTTACAGGTTTGAATCCTGTAGGAGTCACTCCAGAAGTGTTCCACACCAATTGTGCGGGACACTTTTTTTATGCACTCGCGTCAGCGCATTGCGCGCAGCGTGTCGGCTATCTGTTCTTTGAGGGCAGGCGTGCCGTATTCGGGCCCTGATAGCAGGGCATTGATTGTGGCCATGGCCTTGTCGGCACTGAGGTTGAGGTCTGCTTCCTTGATGATAGCAGCAACAAGCCTGCAGATTCCCGGAGCAACAGGCGCCGGCACATGTGTATAACGCTCGAGCTGCATCAGCCTGCGCAGAGTGTAGAATTTTAGCTCCTGATTATAGTCAAGGCCGGCTTTGTATGAGTCGAAGTTCTTGACAATGTTGTTGATGACAGATATGCGGGCCTTTGAGCCGCGATATGAGCGCCGCCGCAACTCTGTGTCTATGGCTTTGCGGTGTCTTTCGAGCAGTGCTTCGGCGTCGGGATTCAGGTAAAAGCTGAAGTACTCTTTCGGTGTCAGCCTGAAGTCATACATATCCTCAAGCAGTTCTCTGAGCTGCTCGGCGTTGAGGTTGCGGAGTTCTTTTTTCAGTGCGGTGCGTGACATAGTAGTATTACAACGAGGCGGGTGCGATTATGTTGCCTTTCTCTTGACAATAATCGCACCCGCAGTATTTGTGGTCTCGTGTGAAACTCAGTTTATTTATTCCTGAGGCTTGAGCCAGCGGTCAAACCAGCGGAAGAAAAGGCGTTGCCACAGTATGGCATTCTGAGGCTTGAGAATCCAGTGGTTTTCGTCGGGGAAGATAACCATCTCAGCCGGAATGTTGCGCAACTTGGCCGCGTTGAAGGCCATCATGCCCTGCGAGGCAAGGATGCGGTAGTCGAGCTCACCGTGACTTATCATGATGGGGGTGTCCCAGCGGTCTACAAACTTGTGGGGCGATGCGGCAAAAGTGCGCTGGGCCTCAGCATTATCCTTGTCCCAGTATGCGCCCCTAATGAGGCTGCTTGGCCTCTGTATATCGGTCTTATCATGGAACAAAATAATA
>CAZAME010000116.1:0-4142 GCA_964486445.1 uncultured Bacteroides sp.
TTTTTGTGTTTCGTGGTCCGGAATCTGTCCGACCCTCATAGTGGAGATGGAGGGATTCGAACCCTCGTCCAAACGCGGAATCAATGTGCTTTCTACGTGCGTATTTCCAAGTTGGTTTTCGAGCGCCGGCCGGCATGGAACCCCCAACCGGTGCCTTATCCTCTAAAACTTCGGAAACCGAGCGAGGCATTTGGTTTCCTATTCCCGATATTCCAGCACCGCCATATCGATACGCCTCAGGAAAGGGGCAATCGGGCGATGTCTCGTCTCCGCAACTGTTGCGGAGATAAAGCTAATCTACTGTACTTCGATTAGGCAGCGAGAGCGTAGTTGTTTTCGCCAATTAAATTTTTTGATGTCGAGATTATGGAGCGAGCCATCATTGCTCCGCACGCTTACACACCGCTTCTACACGCTGTCAAAACCGGTCATCCCCGATTGATTGCATAGCGACGCATCGCTGATGTGTGAGTCTGCAAAGATACCACTTTTTTATCGAACAACCTTAAATTTCGGCCGTTTTATGCTTTTTTACGATTCAGCAAGCTCGCAGATAAGAGTGGCCGAGGTCGAATCAACAACTTTCACCTTCACATAGTCGCCTTTGCGGTAGTTGCCACGCGGGAACACACATGTCTTGTTTTGCTGCGTGCGACCCATCCACTGCTCCTTGCTACGCTTCGACACACCCTCTACAAGCACTTCAAACACCTTGCCAACATCGCGGGCATTGCTCTCAGCCGACAGACGGTTCTGCAGAGCGATCATGCGGTTTAGGCGCTCTATCTTCACATCCTCCGGCACATTGTCAGGCATAGTGCGGGCAGCGAGAGTGCCAGGGCGCTCAGAGTATTTAAACATAAACGACGAGTCAAAGGCAGCCTCTTCCATCAGCGACAGCGTCTGCTGAAAATCCTCCTCACTCTCGTTGTGAAAGCCAGTGAACATGTCGGTCGATATACCGCAGTCGGGCATCACCGCGCGGATAGCCCTGATGCGATCCATATACCACTCACGGGTATATTTGCGATTCATAGCCTTGAGCACACTGTTGCTGCCGCTCTGCACCGGCAGATGCACATGGCGGCAGATATTGGCATTGCGCGCCATTACGGCTATAGTCTCGTCTGTCATATCCTTGGGATGAGAAGTAGTATAACGCACACGCATGTCGGGCACCGAGCGGGCCACGCGCTCAAGAAGCGCCGGGAAGTCCACACCGTCGCAGTTATACGAGTTGACGTTCTGTCCAAGCAGAGTAACTTCCTTATAACCTTTGGCATGCAGGTCAGCCACCTCTGCCAGAATACTCTCCACGGGTCGCGACCGCTCGCGACCTCGAGTATAAGGCACGATGCAGTAGGAGCAGAAATTATTACACCCGCGCATGATCGACACAAACCCGCTCACACCACCGGCATGAATGCGCGAGGGCATGATATCTTTATAAGTCTCCGTTGTAGACAATTCAAGAGCAAGCGCCGGCACACCTTGCTCGGCCTGAGCGAAAAGCGCCGGCAAGTCGAGATACGAGTCCGGTCCAGCACACAGATCAACACCATGATTCTTCACGAGATCTTCACCCGTGCGCTCAGCCATGCAACCTATTACACCCACGATAAACGGGCGATCCTTGCGCCGCCGACGGATAGCATCTATAGCCTGCAGGCGCGAGTGAATCTTCTGCTCGGCATTGTCGCGTATCGAGCACGTATTAAGCAGCACAGCATCAGCGTCATCAATCGACTCGGCCGGCTCATAGCCCTGCATTTTCATCACCGAGGCAACAACCTCGCTGTCTGCCACATTCATCTGGCAACCGTAGGTTTCTATATAAAGACGTCGCGAGGGCATCGCCACATCGGGGTTTTCCTGAGTTTCTGACATCGTAAAAGTCTGTTAGAAAATAAAAATTTGTGCTTGTGCACAATATTTACTATTTTTGTGCAAAACTACTAAAAAAAGTGGACACTGTAAAATTCATAATCGGCATACTCATCTTTATCATCGGCATTGCATCAGAGATAAAGAAGCGCTCGCGCAAGCGCAGCGAGGCCCGCGAGGTTGCCAATTTTGAGCCTTTGCCCACTACTCCACCAGCCCCTCAGGCCCCTGCCCCTGTTGCAGCAAAGCGCATGGTCGAAAAAAACCGGCAACCCAAGCCTGCTCCGCCGGTAGTGCCCCCGCCGGCTATGTTTGAAGAAGGCACACGCGTCACTATTGATATTGATGAACAACCGTCAATACCTGACACCACCGACAGCGGGCGCATCTCCGACCGAGAAGCCGACGACCTGCGCCAACGCATTATATGGGGCGAAATCCTCTCCCGCAAGTTCTGATAACACACCGAAAAATCTTAAAACCAAATCACAATATCATATATCATTAACAACAATGGCATTCAACTTCATCACTCCCGAAGAAGCCGCCGAACAAATCGGCCATCTTGACACGATCGGCACCTCGGGCTTCACTGCCCCCGGATCGCCAAAAGTAATCACCGAGGCCATTGCCGCCAAAGCTGTAAAAGAGCATGAGGCTGGCCGCGAATACAAGGTAAACATCTTCTCGGGCGCCTCCACAAACCAGCACCTTGATGGCGCATTGGCCCGCGCCAACGCTATCAACATGCGTGCCCCCTATCAGAACACTCCCGACCTGCGCCTGCGCATCAACTCTCACGACACCCACTACTTCGACCGTCACCTGAGCGAAATGGCCCAGGAGGCTCGTCTGGGATTCTATGGCAAATTTGACTACGCCATTATCGAGGCTTCAGACATCAACGAAGATGGCGAAATCGTGCTCGGCACAGGCGCCGGCAACACACCCACCTGGGCCATGCTCGCCGACAAGATCTTCATCGAGCTCAACGAGGCCCTCCCCAAAGAGCTCCGCGGCATGCACGACCTCTATATGCCCGCCGATCCCCCCTACCGCCGTGAAATACCCATCTATTCACCCAGCGACCGCATCGGCTCGCCCGTGCTCCGTATCGACCCCCGCAAGGTTGTCGGCGTAGTGCGCTCCAACGCCCTCGACGGCGTCAAGCCTTTCACCGAGCCCGACGAGGTGTCAAAGCAGATCGGCGCAAATGTCGTAAACTTCCTCATCCACGAACTCAAGAGCGGACGCATCCCCAAGGGCTTCCTGCCCCTGCAGTCGGGTGTGGGCAACGTTGCCAACGCCGTGCTCAACTATCTGGGCGAGGCCACCGAAGTTCCCACATTTGAAATGTACACCGAGGTTGTGCAGAACTCTGTCATCGACCTCATCAAGATGGGCAAGTGCCGCTTCGCATCTACATGCTCGCTCACAATCAGTGACGACATGATGCGCGAAGTCTTCTCAAACATGCAGTTCTTCCACGACAAATTTGTCATCCGCCCCTCGGAAATCTCAAACAACCCCGAAGTTATCCGTCGCCTTGGCGTAATCGCCATGAACACTGCTCTTGAAGCAGACATCTTCGGCGCTGTAAACTCTACACACGTGCTCGGCACAAGAATGATGAACGGCATCGGTGGTTCGGGCGACTTCACCCGCAACGGCTACATCTCCATCTTCTCCTGCCCCTCTGTCACCAAGGGAGGTCTTATCTCCAACATCGTGCCCATGGTCGCACACGCCGACCACAGCGAGCACTCTGTCGACATTCTCATCACCGACCAGGGTGTTGCCGACCTCCGCGCTAAAGACCCCGTGCAGAAGGCACACGCCATCATCGACAACTGCGCGCACCCCGATTATCGCCCTCTGCTGCGCGAATACCTCAAGATCGGCAAAGGCGGTCAGACACCCCACAGCCTCACCGCAGCCTTCGCATTCCACGCCGCCTTCAACGAAACCGGCGACATGCGCAACGCCGACTTCTCTAAGTATCTCTAATCCACACATCAGAGACACCATATCACCCCACCCCCGCCGTGAGCATCCCATCACAGCAGGGGTGGGTATTTGTTTTAAGACTTTAATAATGGAGCAAAAAAGACACTAATACGAAGTCCTATAAAAAATTCCTACATTTGCATTTGAAAACGAACGACTTCAAAATCTATGGCAAAGATTATCGTACAGAATACCAATATTACCGTCATACAGTATAAGGAGGAAGATTATATCAGCCTAACTGATATGGC
>CAZAME010000117.1:0-4008 GCA_964486445.1 uncultured Bacteroides sp.
CCATAATTAAAGCCCATCACAGACGTAGCCACAGATATACCGCGCTGCTTCTCGATTTCCATCCAGTCTGAGGTCGCAGTTTTCTTTATCTTATTAGACTTCACAGCACCGGCGACATGAATTGCGCCACCGAAAAGCAGCAGCTTCTCGGTGAGGGTGGTTTTACCGGCGTCGGGGTGCGAAATAATTGCAAATGTGCGTCTGCGCGCTATTTCTTCGTTGAGTGTAGCCACTTGCTGTTGATCTGTATTATGCGGGTTCTACTTTTGATGATCTTATTTACAGTGTCGCCACTTTATTTATGCGACATGCGGGCGATAGCCTTCGCCAGACTATCGCGCCAATATGGAATTTCAACATTGAATGTAGCCTTTATCAAACTCTTGTCGAGCAACGCATACATCGGTCGGGTAGCGACTGCCTGATAATCACTTGTCTTTATTGGGCGAACCACCACGCTGTCGAGACCTGCGAGACGCACAATCTCATGCGCGAAATCAAACCACGAAGCCACACCCTCATTTGAGTAATGGAAAATGCCACTCACCCACTGCGAAGCCATGAGCACCTTATATATCATTTCGGCCAGGTCTCGGGCATAGGTCGGTGTGCCAATCTGGTCGGCTACGACCTTGAGTTTACCATCTCGGCGAGCCTTGTTGAGTATCGCGCACACAAAGTTACGCTCAGAGTAAGGCGAATAAAGCCATTGTGTGCGAATAATCAATGCGTCAGGAGCCAGGCCAAGCAGAGCCGTCTCGCCCTTGCGCTTGCTGTCGCCATACTGCGAAAGAGGTGATGTCTTCGATGCTTCGGAATAAGGGGTGTGGGCAGTGCCGTCATACACATAGTCGGTGGAGATATGTATGATTTTCAGGCCGAGGCGCTCGGCATTTATTGCAATATTACGCACGGCGTCGATATTAGCAGCCTTGCATGCGCTTTTTTCATCTTCAGCGAGATCCACGGCAGTATATGCGGCACAATTCACCACATGAGTAAACTCACCCGCTTCAAGGAAAGCTGACACAGCCATGGCATTGGTGAGGTCGAGCTCTTCGCGGTCGACATACACCACGTTCTCCATGCCGTGCTCGCGGAATACGTCAGCGAGTTCGCGGCCTAACTGGCCTTTACTGCCTGTAACAAGAATTTTCATCTGCGGTTTTCTATGATATGAGGCTTTGGTTTTATAAGTGCAAATTTACTATTTTTTTTGCCCCCGAGCAATAATTTTGGCTTGTATATAGTTAAAGCGCTCCGAGCGACAACTCGGAGCGCTGATATTCAATGATATGTGCGAGCTTAATTAATGCGCTGCATCAATCTGGGTCAGAGCATAGGAGTATGCACCTATCATTATAGCCTTCGATGCACCAACTGAGGTGATGGCAACACCGGTGCGCTTCATCGGATCATAGATTACGGTTTCTTCTGAGCCGTAGACCTTGAGCTCGCGAGAGTCGCCGACAGCAAACTTGGCAAACTCAAGTTCATCGTCAAGATCAAAGACACGCATCTGCACACGCTGCAATTCGTCGCCACCGAGAGTATGAATGGTCGAGCGCATTTCCTTGAGCAGTGCGGGCATTATATACTTAGCCGCCCCTGTGATGCCGCCACCGATCACCACCAATGAATCGGTGAGAGTAACAGCAGTCGCTATAGCGTCGCCGGCAACCTCACCAAACATGGCAAACGCGGTCTTGGCAGCCTCAGGATTACCTTCCTTGTCGCCTTCTGCTATCTGGAAAATATCGTAAGGAGTAAGTTGTTCAGGAGCATCAGGAGCGAGCTTGCGATATTCGCGCACAATTGCACGGATTGAGGCACCCTCTTCTACGATAATATCCGACAGATGCTTATGACGCAGACAGAAAGTCTCCACACATGAGTTGTTACCGAGGTTGAGTTGACCGTTAATAACTTCACCAATGCCAAGGCCGGTACCGAAAGTAAATCCGAGAAGATTCTTATAAGTCTTGTGAGAACCAAGTTTTTTCAGGCGGTCATTGATCTCGGGGAGCTTGCCGCCAATAGCCTCGCCGTAGGCATAGAGGTCGCCATCGTTGTTGATAAACACCGGCAACTCAAACTTGTTGTGGAGGAACGGACCGAGAGCTACGCCATCGCGGAAGGAGGGGAAGTTAGGTAGGAATCCTCCGATGATGCCGGCCGCGTAATCTGCCGGGCCGGGGAAAGCAAAGCTTATAGCCACAGGCTTCTCAGTGAGCTGACTGATGATGCGGTTGAAGCCATCGACCATAGTCTGCAGGCACAGATCAAGATCCTGAGCATTTGAGGGCAGAGTCACGGGCTCTACGATATTCTCATAGCCACGCATGGCGCTGAATACAAGGTTTGTGCCACCAGCGTCGAGCGTGAGCACTATACGGTTGTCAAACTTATACATAGTTCTTGCTTTTGGGGATTGGTATTGATATTAGGGTATTGTTTATCAGATATACGTGGTGACGATCTCGGCATCTTCAGCAGTGACGGTCACCTTCTCAACTGTAGCAGGCACCAACACTGTCTCGCCCTGCTTGAGTTCGGTGATGCGGCAGTCCTGATCCATGAGAGTTACATTGCCGCGTGTGGCGATGATGACGCTGAACGAGTCGCGGGCCTTGGTGTCGATAGTAACCTCACCCTTAACCTCAATGACAGTAGTGGTGAAGAACGGGCACTTCTCCATAACAGTCTCAACATTGGCCTCGGGTGCAAAGTTTTTCACCTCCATAGCAGTGTCGGCATAATTGATGGAGTCTACGCTCTCCTCGATGTGCAGCTGGCGGGGATTGCCCTGTGCATCCCGGCGGTCGTAATCGTAGATGCGATATGTGATGTCGGATGCTTCCTGAATCTCAAGTACGAAATTGCCGCGGCCGATGCTGTGCACACGACCTGCGGGCAGGAAGAACATATCGCCCTGCTTGGGATAATATTTACCAAGAACATCAACGATAGTGTTGTCTGCAACCTTCTTACGGAACTCATCGGGAGTTATCTGTGTTGTGAAGCCGGCATAGAGATATGCCCCCTCAGCAGGCATGACACTATACCACATTTCAGTCTTGCCCAAAGAGTTGTGGCGCTTGGCGGCAAGCTCGTCATCGGGATGAACCTGTATAGACAGATCGTCGGTAGAGTCAATAAATTTGATAAGTAAGGGGAAATGCTCGCCATATTTGGCAAACAGACGCTCGCCCATAATCTCGCGGCCGCGGGTAGCCATTAACTCGGGAAGGCTCTGTCCCTTAAAAGGACCCTCAGAAACCACCGATTCGTTGCCTTTCATGGGTGATAGCTCCCAGCTTTCGCCGACGTGGTCGCCTTGCGACTCAATGTTTTTAAACTCTGCAATGCGTGTGCCGCCCCAGATGACACTCTTGAAGATGGGGGCAAACTTGAGAATGGGAAGATTTTCGGTCTGCATATTTTTGAATTTGATATACTTAAGATTCAACAGCACCACGGCGCCGTTTATGTGGCAAAGATACTAAACAAACAGCCATCATACAAATAAAACCGATAAAAACACCATCTTGAGAATAACACAAACGGCTTCCCGGTGATCGGGAAGCCGCCTGTATTGTGGTTCGTTAATGCTTATATTAGCTGAGAGCCTGATAGCCGCTGACGGTGACGTCGCGAGAAATCTTGCTAACAAGCCCCTGAAGCACTTTACCCGGGCCGAGTTCAACGAACTCAGTAGCGCCATCGGCAATCATATTCTTCACAGTCTGAGTCCAACGCACGGGAGCTGTGAGCTGAGCAATAAGATTTGCCTTGATCTCTGCGGGATCGGTGTGAGGCATAGCGTCTACGTTCTGATATACGGGGCAAGCCGGTACTGAGAACTCGGTGTGGTCGATGGCCTCGGCGAGTTCGGCGCGAGCAGGCTCCATGCAGGGTGAGTGGAAGGCACCGCCTACCTTGAGTTTGAGGGCACGCTTTGCGCCGGCAGCAAGGAGAAGTTCGCAAGCCTTATCAATGGCAGGCTCT
>CAZAME010000118.1:0-3935 GCA_964486445.1 uncultured Bacteroides sp.
GGGCTCGTAGTTGGCGGTGTCGAGGTAGTTAACTCCACATTCGAGGCAGGCATCCATGATGGTGAGGTCCTGATAAGGGAGCGCCACGTTGATGACCAGGTTGGGCTTGTGCTTGCGCAGAAGAGCCACCAGATCGTCGACATTGTCGGCGTCAACGCGGTCAGTGGTCACAAATGGCTTGTTGATTGCCTTGGCTACTGCGTCGCACTTGCTTTGTGTGCGCGATGCGATGACGATTTCGTCAAACACGTCGTGATTCTGCGCACACTTGTGGGCCACGACAGTGCCTACACCGCCGCAGCCGATGATTATTACCTTGTTCATTCTTTGATTATATTACGTTCGCAATTGTTGTTTCTTGCAGTCTTGCGCTTGTCGAGGAAGATTGCCACAAAGGTGAAGATGCCGAGCACGATCACCAGCAGGGTCTGGGAGCCGAGCACTACATTGGCAAATGCTCCCGACTCTGTGCGCCCCATGCCATAGAGGCTCAAGGCAAACACTACTGCCCATTGCCAGGGGCCGATGCCGCCGTTAGAGGGCACGCCGGTCATGATGCTCGACATGACAAATGTGACGAGCACGGCAATCACACCATGTGTGTCGGCAACTTCGGCAGTGAAGGGGAAGGCATAGAAAGCTACCCACATCTGCACAAAGTAGCAGCCCCACAAGCACACTGTGAGCATAAGCCATAACCCCCTATGGGGCATGGTGAATATGGCTGTAAACCCTTGCCACAGGCCACGGATGGCTTCGCGGATCTTCACGATAATCACATTGCTTGTGCCTGTGGTGAATAGCCACACAAAGAGGCCCAATATCACTGCTGCAGTGCCCCACAGCCAGGGAGAGGCTATGATGTCGATGAGTTTGTTGTAGCTCTCGCGGTTGCCCGACAGATAGGCTGTGAGAGGGCCGGCGGCGAGTATGAAGGTGGCAAGTGTTATAAGGAGCACGGTGATGATGTCGGCCAGGCGATCGGCCACCATTGAGCCGAAGACTGTGGTGAACTGTGCGTGCTGGCGCTGGGCTATATATCCTGTGCGCCACACTTCGCCAAGGCGCGGGAAAACGAGGTTTACGGCATAGGTGCCGAAGATGCTCAGCAGCAAGGGGAAGAACGGAGTAGGCACATCGAGCGCCCGCAGCTGCAGACCCCATCGCATGGCTCTAAAAACGTGTGACAATATGCTTAAACCCAGCACGATGACTATTATGGTGACGTCGCATTCATGGCGAATGATGTCGACCATTTCGCTAAAGTCAATGCCGTTGAATAACAACCAGCACAGGCCCGCGCTGATTATCACGGGCACTATATATTTGAGCAGCCACGCCACCCATGGTGAGCGGTTGCTGCTTGTATGTGCTATGTCGTTGCTTTTGCTCAATACAATTTGTCTAAGTTAACGCAAATATAGAAATTTCCTCACAAAGTGCGGTGACTGTATGCGCAAGTGATGGAGTGGTTGGGGTGGTTTTTAACCACCTTTAACTAAAAAAGACGGATAACCCGCGCGCAGTATATCTGCATTAGGTTATCCGTCGATGTCTTTAAGGCTGTGTAGTGGTGCTGCGATCAGAAGTCGTAGCCTATGGTGATGGAGAAGGTGTTTCGGCGGGCTTTGAAGCCTGAGAACTGTCCGTCGACAAGGTTGGTCATGCCGATTCCACCTGATAGTGCCACAAAGTAGCGGTTATAATGATATGCAGCACCGAAAACCCACTGTGCGTCGAAGCGACGGAAGCCGTGGCCGTAGCACGAAGCAGATACGTGGTCGTCTTTGGCAGCACCGCCGGCGCCTATATAGTGCACGTCATATACTTGCTTCATGTAGAGGCCGACATTTAGCTGGGGGCCGGTGAAGACGCTCACGCGCATGTTGTCGGTGAAGTCGAAGTGATATCCACAGAGCAGCGGGATGCGGAAGCCGAAGTTGCGCACAGAGCCGTCGACAGCATAGTCGGCAACCCACTCTGGGTCGGAGGGTTGCGAGGGGTTGGGATTGATGTTGTAATGGTCGCCGTTGATGCCGATGGTGTTGTAGAAGATACCAAGGCCGGGCTCGAAATATAGGTTCTTATAAAGGGGGATATTGTAGACACCCGACAGAGTGAAGCCCCAGCCGTTGTTGGTGAGGTTGGGGATGCCGTTTTCTTCAAAGTAATTGTCGATGTTGCCTGCGGCACCGGTTACGTCTACTGAGAGCCGTGCACCGAAGTAGGGGCGCATGTCACCTGAGTCAAAAATGTCCTGGGCCGAGGCCTGTCCGGCGCATAAACCGGCTGCGAGAGCGGCCGACATGACGAATTTGCTGAATCTGTTCATAGCTGTTGTGTATGTTGTTATTCTTGTTATTTGGCGTGTGTGACCGTAAAATTACAAAAAAATCAGACTGGCGACGCGTTGACGGGCATTATTTTTTTCTATTCGGTGCGCAGTTGCAGCCGCAGATAGCGACGTGTCTCTGGTGTGATGGCAAAATGTCGGGATGTGCGTAGGCCGGCGATCCATAATATCTGGCCGTTGCGAGTGAGGAGCCATACACGTTTTTTTGCATTTGTGGAGAGTTTTGCGTCGGTGAATATGTCGCTTACTTTGCGCGTGCCCTGCATGCCGAAGGGAGCGAGCGTGTCGCCTTGTCGCCAATGGCGCAGTTCAAAGACTGGATCACCCTCAAGCACTCTTGTGTCGAGGCATAGTACGCGGGCGTCGCGCTCTACACTAAACTCTGATACATTGTGGTGGCTGACAGCGATAAAAGCAGGGGTGAGGATTGAGCGCGAGATGTCGACAATGTGTGTGGTTGGTTTGTCGGATTCATGGCTTCGCGAAGTGATTTCGGCTATGCCTCGGCTGATGGTGATGCGCTTGTCGCCGGCAACAAATGTTGCACCACTGCGGTTACGGGCAAGCATGTCTGTCACCTGTGTGGCTGTGAACCCCATTGGGTGCAGCCATTCAAACAACAGAAGTCGCGCCGAAGGTTCATCGGCGACCAGTCGGGCCAGCTCTATTCTGTCGCCGGAAGTGTATTTCGCTTTCTTTTCGGCCACGCAGCTGCGGTAGAATTCCTCGGCCTCGGCGATATGCGCCATTGATGAGGCTATACCTTCGCTCGCGTGAGGGAAAGAGCGCTCAAGCTGCGGAAGAATAATGTTGCGCATTCGGTTGCGCATATAGTCGTTTTCGGCATTTGTCGAGTCTGTGACCCATGTGAGTTCTCGGCTGTGGAGGTATTCTTCAATCTCTTTGCGGGTGCAGTTGAGCATCGGGCGAATTATGAGGCCGTTGCGGGGCTTCATGCCAGATAGGCCTGCAAGGCCGGTTCCGCGCACAAGATTCAGCATGGCGGTCTCTATGTTGTCGCTGCGGTGATGTGCTACGGCCACTGAGCAGCAGCCGAGCGAGTCGGCCAGATGTCCGAACCACTCATAGCGCAGCGCGCGACATGCCATTTCAATCGACTCGCCTGTTTGACGCCTGCGTTTGTCGACATCGCAATGATGGATAGACAGGTCTACACCAAGTTGGTCGCAGATATTGGCCACATGGCGTGTGTCGCGATTGCTTTCTTCGCCTCGGAGATGAAAGTTGCAGTGTGCTGCCACGCAGTTATAGCCGAGCGCAGTGAGTGCAGCCAGAAGAGCAACCGAGTCGGCTCCGCCGCTGACGGCAACAATAATGATTCGCTCATTGGGGCTTATGAGGCTGTGGTTGGCAATGGCGTTGGCAATTTTTGACTCAAAGTGATGCATGGCACAGAGGTGAGAGGTTGGGCTGCTTATATTATAAATATGGGTTAAGTATAGGCGGTATCAAAAACAAAACAGACGAAATTCATAATGAACTTCGTCTGCGTGAATTTGTCTGATGAAGTGGGCGCTGAGGGATTCGAACCCCCGACCCTCTGCTTGTAAGGCAGACGCTC
>CAZAME010000119.1:0-3863 GCA_964486445.1 uncultured Bacteroides sp.
CTTGTGCAGGCTTTGCGTGTGCTTCGTGGAGTGCCGGGCATAGGTAAGGTGGAGTTTGGCAAGAAAGATATTGTGCGCCACAAGCTTGTGCAGCGTATCGTAGAGGCGTATGAGAAATTTGATGCCGAGGAGCAGAAACATCCGTCGCCTGTGCCGAACAACATCGACGCTGAATAAAAACTATATAAAACAAGATAAACATTAAGATAACCAACCAATCATGTCTACCACACTTACAAATACCGACTTCCACTTCCCCAGCCAATTGAGTGTATATCACGGCAAGGTGCGCGACGTCTATAACATCGCCGACGAATATATGGTTATGGTCGCCACAGACCGTATCTCGGCTTTCGACGTAGTGCTCCCCGAGGGTATTCCCTACAAGGGACAGGTGCTCAATCAGATTGCAGCCTACTTCCTTGATGCTACTGCCGATGAGGTGCCCAACTGGAAGATCGCCACACCTGACCCTATGGTCACTGTCGGCCTCAAGTGCGAAGGCTTCAAGGTAGAAATGATTATCCGTGGCTACCTGGCCGGTAGTGCATGGCGCGAATATGCTGCCGGTGCACGCGAAATCTGTGGTGTTAAGCTCCCCGAGGGCTTGCGCGAGAATGAGAAACTTCCCGAACCCATCATTACGCCTACTACCAAGGCCGATGAAGGCCATGACATGAATATATCGCGCGAGGAAATCATTGCTCAGGGCATTGTCTCGGCTGAAGACTATGCCGTGATGGAAGACTATACCCGCCGATTGTTTGCAATAGGCACCCGCATGGCTGCTGAGAAGGGGCTGATTCTTGTTGACACCAAATATGAGTTTGGCAAGAATAACGGCAAGGTGTATTTGATCGACGAAATCCATACCCCCGACTCGTCGCGCTATTTTTATGCTGAGGGCTATGAGGAGCGCCTTGCCAAGGGTGAACCCCAGCGTCAGCTTTCAAAGGAGTTTGTGCGTCGTTGGCTGATTGATCACGGCTTTATGGGTCAAGCCGGCCAGACCGTGCCCGAAATGACTCCTGAGTTTGTGCAGAGTGTCACCGACCGCTATATCGAGTTGTATGAGCATGTAACCGGCCGCAAGTTTGAGAAAGCTCCCGAGGAGCATCTGGCAGACCGCATTGCCACCAACGTGCTCGATTGTCTCAACACGCTGCTTTGATTTTACTACTCTCTCGCCAGTCATAAAAACAAGGCCGTGACACAGACACCGGTTTGTGTCGCGGCCTATGCCAATCTTATCCGTTAAGCTGACAATAATGCCTTCAGGAGCCGAAAATATCACTCCCTATGACCACGACCGGGCCAAGACCGAGCAGGTGCGCGAAATGTTTGACTCAATCGCGCCGGCCTACGACTTTATGAATAGAGCCATGACTCTTGGCATAGACCGATTGTGGCGTCGCCGGGCTGTGGCTTGCATAAAGGCTGAGAATCCTATTGACATACTCGATGTTGCCACCGGCACAGGTGACGTGGCTATTGCCTTGGCCCGTGCAATTAACGGATGCCGTGTCACCGGTGTTGACCTTTCGGAAGGTATGGTGACACTTGGTCGCGATAAGGTTAAGAAAGCCGGACTTTGTGAGCGCGTCAGTCTTGGTGTGGCCGATTGTCTGGCTCTGCCGATGGCCGACAATAGTTTCGATTGTGTAACAGTGGCATACGGTGTACGTAACTTCGAGCGCCTTGCCGAAGGGTATGCCGAAATGCTAAGGGTATTGCGCCCCGGCGGACTGCTTGCCGTGCTTGAATTATCGACTCCGCGCGGAGCTGTGGCAAAACCTCTTTACAGACTATATACACGTTGCCTTATACCGGCCGTCGGCAGGCTTGTGTCTGGTGATAGCAGGGCCTATACTTATCTACCTGAGAGTATAGCAGCCGTGGCTCAGGGCGATGCGATGCTTGGCATAATGCGCTCGGTGGGTTTCACCGACGCGGTATTCAAGGCATACACGTTTGGCGCTTGCACACTCTACACAGCGCGTAAGCCTCGTTGAGAATACTTCTACATACACATTATTATAATATAAATAGACACACGTTTCTACTAAACTACGCAATGCAACAGAGAAAGAGAATGAAGATAGCCGTGGCGCTCGCAGTGCTGTGTGCCGCCGCCACACCGATGGTAGCCCGTGTTCCGGCATCAATAGCGCGTATAGCTTCGATGCAGACACGTCATAAGTCGGAAGCAGTAGAACAAATTGCTGCCGAAACAGTGAAAAATGCCGAGACTCTGGTACCTGACTATAATGAAGAAGCCTTTGTGAATATTGTGGATTCACTGCTTACCGACAGTGCGGCTGTGTCGCGCACAGGCATTGTGGAGGTTGCTCCCATACCGCGATATTATCTGATGCCGGTTATCTTCGACTATTATCGTATGCTTGACCCGGACACTTTGTCGGTGTGGAATGAGAGCATTCCCGGCGCCGAGTGGCTCGATCGCACGAATGAAGTTTATGACATGATGGATCGCGTGCGTCAGAACTATATGATAGCTTCGCCTGAGACTGTGACATACAATCTGGCGTGGATGCCCGAGCCGCCAAAGAAGTTTGAGGCAGTGATAGATCCCTCGACTCAGCAGATAACTATACAGGAGGTGAAAGTAGACCCCAATGCCGGCGAGAAAATTGTGACACCGGAGTTTGAACGCAAAAACTGGATACATGCTTTCACCGGTAATGTGCAGTTCTCGCAGGCCTTCGTGTCGCCCAACTGGTATCAGGGCGGCAACAATAACCTCAATATGATAGCCCAGGCCGTGTGGAATGTGAAACTTAATCAGGCTTATCACCCCAATCTGCTTTTCGAGAGCACCGTGCAGTATAAGCTTGGCATGAATAGTGCACCCAACGATTCTTTGCGTAGCTACTCGATATCAGAGGATCTGTTTCAGGTTAACTCTACTTTCGGTATAAAAGCTGCCCGCAGGTGGTTCTACTCGCTTACATTCCAGTTTAAGACGCAGCTGCTTAATTCTTATACGGTCAATACATATAATTTGCGCTCGGCCTTCCTGTCTCCTGCTGAAATGACAGTCGGTCTCGGTATGACGTACAGCTACGTCAATCCAGCCAAGACCCTGCAGTTTGACGCATCGCTCGCACCGTTGTCTTACAACATGAAGATGTGCATGAAGAACAACTCAAAGCTTGCCCACAGCCAGTTTGGCATAGATGCCGATCGCCACACCGTGAGTCAGTATGGTAGCACTGCCGAGCTGAAACTCCATTGGAAGCTGGCATATAACATAGTCTGGCAGTCGCGCTTCTTTGTATTCACCGACTATGACTATGCTCAGGGCGACTGGGAAAATACCTTCTCGTTTGACATAAACCGCTTTCTCTCAACCCAGATATACATACACGCCCGTTATGATTCGTCGGGTGCCTACCGCAACCCCGACTGGCACAAATTGCAGCTGAAAGAGATACTTTCCTTTGGCTTCACCTACAAATTTGCCACCATCTGATAGGGGCGCAGTCGTTAAAATTAGCGCAAAAAGCAAAAATTAGGGCCTCATAATTGGCTTTTATGGTGAAAAATAGTATTTTTGCAAGCTGAATCGCTGTATAATCAATTAATAACACAATTAATATCACAACCTAATCACATGCAAAGCAAAGGAAATTTAGGAAGCATCGTTGCCGGTGTTATCGCTATTTTCTTGGTAGTAGTGTGTCTTTTCTATCTGTCATTTACGTTTGTGTCAAGCAAGCATGAGACAGCAGCTGAGAACTATGCCACGAAAATCTCCGGTCCTAACGGCACCGACTCCATCTACAATCAGGCCTACAAGCACTATATGGACTCGCTGAGCGAGAAACCCGTGTATCTGGGCT
>CAZAME010000120.1:0-3662 GCA_964486445.1 uncultured Bacteroides sp.
TTGCCCCTCTAAACCTCCGCTGAGGTTTGTTTCTCAAAAGCGAGTGCAAAGGTAGACACTTTTCCATTCTCCACCAAATATTTTTACAACTATTTTTTTGAGAAAATTACTGAGATTTCGCCGGAATATTGATTTTCACGAGTTTACGCACAGAAATATTTTTCATAAAAAATCATTGAAGCACAATAATTATGCATACGTTACACTCTACACGACCGAACTCATGAAACAAATTTTAATCAAAATTCCGCACAATATATAGCTGAGTGTTGCCTGCATTTGCTTAATTTTGGGGTATGAAATATAAAAATATACTCTACACACTGTTTTTTGTTCCTACTATTGCTGTGGCAAACGAACCGAAAACAGCAGACTACGCAAATATTATCTGGTCGGCATCGCCCGCTCACTGGTTCGAAGAAAGTTTTGTCACAGGAAATGGCAAAATCGGGGCAGCTATATATAATGGTATAAATGCCGACTCAATGTCGATCAACGACATCACGCTTTGGACAGGCGAACCAAGCTTTGTGACCAACACATTCTCACCCGATGCCTACTTGTGGATTCCCAAAATACGTGAAGCCCTCGACCGCAAGGATTTTAAAGCGGCCGACTCACTGCAACGCCATGTCCAAGGCAAATATTCACAGAACTATCAGCCCCTTGGCAAGCTGAAAATAAGCTACGATGGCGATAATGCCACTGAATTATACCGCCAGCTCGATATACGCCGAGGTGTTGCCACCGCCGTGACACTGCTGCCCGACGGCAACACACGCATGATGCAGACATTTTGCTCTGCACCCGACTCACTAATCGCAGTATGTATAACCAACCCGGCGCGCACTTCAATAAATATAAGCCTCTCCGCCGGCGAAAGCCTCGCAGTGACGCAACAAACGGCAACCTCGATATCAGGTTATGCTGCCTATGACTCCCGACCGGTGTACGCCGGAGGCGAAGGATCATTCCGCCACGATCCTAATCGCGGCATACATTTTCTCACTCTCATCGACGTAACATGCCCCGCCGGTGGAAACATTAAATATAATAGCACCGACCTGCATGTGGAGAATGCACCGGAAGTAGTCATTCTTCTCACCAACGCCACCAGCTTTGCCGGCGCGACCATAGACCCGGCAGCCGACCGCAGCTACACGACACGCGCCGTGCGCATCATCAATAATGCCAAGGCCCTACCCTACCAGGCTCTGCTCGCCCGCCATTGCGCCGATTTTGGAGAATATATGGATCGCTCATCCTTATGGCTGGGAGACACCGCCGGAGAACTAAAAGCACTGCCTTCTGCCGACCGACTGCTGGCTTACACAATAAACGGCACTCCCGATCCCGAACTTGAAGCTCTTTATTATAACATGGGCCGCTACCTGCTTGCATCGTGCTCCCGCACCTCCGGAGTACCGGCCAACCTGCAGGGCCTTTGGAACGAACAGATTCTACCACCATGGAGCAGCAACTACACTACTAACATTAATCTTGAAGAGAATTACTGGCCCGCGGAGAGCACCAATCTCAGCGAGCTACACAAACCGCTCCTTGACTTTATACTGACAATGAGCGAAGGCTCGGGGCGCCGTGCCGCTGCCGACTACTACGGCGTAAAGCGTGGTTGGTGTCTCGGACAAAACAGCGACATCTGGACTACCGCGGCGCCGGTGGGTGAACGCAGCGGCGACCCTATGTGGGCCAACTGGACCATGGGCGGAGCATGGCTCGCCTCACACATCTGGGAGCACTATCTCTACAATCTTGACACCGAAGAGCTGCGCCACTACTATCCCGCCTTGAAAGGCGCCGCCGAATTTTGCCTCGACTGGCTTATCGAACGCGATGGCAAACTCATAACATCGCCGGGCACTTCTCCTGAGAACCGATTTATAACTCCCGACGGGGGCACCGCAGCAACTGCAGCCGGCATGACTGCCGACCTGGCTATGGCCCGGCAGTGTCTTGAAGATGCTCTCGCTGCAGCCACAGTACTCGATATCGACACAGCTCTGTGCAACGAAATCAAAGCCACCCTACCCCGATTGGCCCCCTACCGCATCGGCAGTCTCGGGCAACTGCTCGAATGGCCCGAAGATTACGCCGACGCCGAACCCGAGCATCGACATCAGTCGCACCTCTATGGGCTGTATCCCGGCCGACACATCACATGCGACTCCACTCCTGAGCTCGTGGCAGCAGCATCGCGAACACTTGATCTGCGCGGCGAGCGTACCACCGGATGGAGCACAGGCTGGCGAATAAACCTTCGCGCAAGAGCCCGCGAAAACGAAAAGGCGTATACCATGTTGCGCCGACTGCTTAATTATATTTCTGCCGACGGCTACGACGGACCGGATGCAAGACGCGGTGGCGGCACATACCCCAACTTGCTCGACGCTCACTCACCCTTCCAAATCGACGGCAACTTCGGAGGCACCGCCGGGATAGCTGAAATGCTTGTACAGAGCAGCTACAGCGGCTTGCCCGGCGACACTGCCACCATATATCTGTTACCCGCCTTACCCCAGGCATGGCCGAGCGGCAGAATTAGCGGCGTACGCGCCCGTGGCGGATATGAGGTCGACATCGAATGGAAAGACTATAAAGTGACGAGTGCCTCTCTGCGCGCCTTGACGTCTAATGCCGCGCCCGTTATCGTGAAAGGTGCCGACGATGACAAAGTCATTATTAGTAAATTCTGACAACAAAGAAAATAGCATAACATAATCTCCACATGCAACAACAACGACCATTAATCCTTATCTCAAACGACGATAGCATCAACGCCAAGGGACTACATCACCTAATTGAGTGCGTGAAGCCGCTGGGCGACGTCATTGTAGCGGCTCCTGCGACACCTCAGTCAGGGCAGTCTTCATCATTATCAGTAAACAAGCCCTTGCGCATTGACCGCATAGAAAGCTATGACGGAGCCGAAGTATATTCTGTCTCCGGCACACCCGTTGATTGTGTTAAACTTGCGCTGCACACTATCGTGCCACGAAAACCCGACCTTATGCTGTCGGGCATCAATCACGGCAGCAACTCGGGCAATGCAATCACATATTCCGGCACTATGGGAGCTGCCATTGAGGCATGCACTGTTGGGATTCCGGCTGTAGGCTTCTCCCTGCTACATCATTCCCTTAAGGCCGACTTCCATTGGTGCACACCTTTTGTGACCGAAATTAGCAGGCGCGTGCTTGAGCACGGGTTGCCCGCCGGAGTGTGCCTTAATGTCAATATTCCGGCCATGGTAGAGCCCAAAGGCATAAAAGTATGCCGGGCTGCGAGAGGACATTGGTCCGAAGAATATGAGCGCTATCTTGACCCTAACGGGAAGCCGTTCTACTGGCTCACCGGTAGATTCTGCAATGACGAACCTGAAGCCACTGACACCGACGAATATTGGCTCGGGCAGCAGTATGTATCGGTTGTGCCGGCAACAATTGACCAAACTGCGGCTTACGCAATTCCTGCTATCGACAAATTGCTCGGTTAAACATATTCATATATATAAAAAAGACAGGTCGCGCGGTCGGGGATATCCACGAGCGCGCGGCCTGTTTTTTTTAGTGGAGAGAGATCACCGGTCTTTTTTGTGACCGGTGATCCCGGGGGATTCTGTAGTGATTACTTCTTGTAGAACT
>CAZAME010000121.1:0-3465 GCA_964486445.1 uncultured Bacteroides sp.
CCGTGAGATATATCGACGACATGGCTCCCGCTGCTCAGAAGTGGGAAATACTCAGTGCTGCCACCGGCGAAGTCGTAGCAACCCAGAACAATGCCACATCAATCTCAACATCATTGGCAAAGATCGGCGTATATGACCTGCGTCTCACCGACAAAGACGGCAATCCCAAGCTCATGCGTGCCAAGATACAGGTGACAAGCGAGGCTACCGGTGCTGTGCCCGAAATCACATCTATCTCTGTTGACAAGACCTCCGCAGAGGTTGGCGACAACGTCACCTTCACCTACACCGCCCGCGAAGGCGAAGGCAAGGTTTCGCGTGCCATCCAGGTTTCCGACCCGCAGATGCTCAAGATTCCCGGCGAACTGCAGCAGGGCAAGGTTTACTCTTATGCATTGTGGATCAAGGCCGATGCATTCGCACACCTGAGCAACGGCACAAACCTCATCAGCAAGAACACTACCGCCACAAGCTGGCCCCACAACAACTGGGGTGACCTGTGGGTACAGATCCGCCCCGAGGGTCAGGGCTACTCTGACCGCCAGGGTGACGACGCCGGCACAGCAGGCAAGTGCGGCGCCAACGAAGTATCGTTCAACACCTACGGCTGGACAGCTCACCAGCAGGCTTACGGCCCGCTGCTCACCAAAGGCTACAGCATCGAGCCCGGCAGCTGGAACCACATCGTTGTAACTCACGATGCAAGCAACAACCAGTGCATCTACTTCAACGGTAAACTCGCTGCCTCGGGCAACGCATCATGGTCTTCGCGTCGCTTCGATTCAGGTCTTGTGGCCGACATCCACATCGGTGGCTCGGGTGTATACAAAGCAGCCTTCAACGGCGCAGTCGACGAAGTGCAGGTATGGAACAAAACCCTCACCGCAGCAGAAGTCCTCGAGGCAATGAACGGCTATTCAGCCGACAATATCCCCGACGGGCTGCAGGGCTACTACACCTTCGAGACCATGAATGCCGACGGCACCTTCCCCAACCTCGGCAAGGGTGGCGCTGACAAAACCGCCAAGATGGTTATTTCTCAGGGTTCAGGCGGCGAAAGCACTTCAGGCGCACAGTATGTGCAGCAGGAAGCCGACAACAGCTTGCTCGGTAACCCCGGCATTGAAGGCACACTCGAGGTGAAGACAACAGCCGAATGGAACCTCACCGACGCCGACGTCAAGAGCGCAGCCGGCAAGACTGCCACCGTGGTCTACAATGCTCCCGGCAAATACGAAGCTGGCCTGACTCTCACCAACGGCTGGGGTAGCCACACATTGGTTAAGCCCGAAATGGTCACCATCAACGGCACTGTTGGCCTTGATGACACCTTCGCCAACGGTGAACTCGAGGTAGCTGCATACAACGGCATCGTGTCATTCGCCTTCGCTGAGACTGGCAACTACACCATCAACATCGTTGCTCTCGACGGCAAACTGCTGCAGAGCGAAGCGCTCAACGCCGAGGCCGGCAGCACTGCAACTGTTGCCCTCAACGCACAGCGCGGTGTATATCTGGTGCAGGTGCTCCTCAATGGTAAGCAAGTTAAGGTTGTGAAGATTGTCAAGTAAGGACACTCCTTCACGATAAACCATAGTCAACGACGCCCCCTCTGCCAACACACAGGCAGAGGGGGCGTTTCTTTGTTTTTTACGCAATTTTTTTGAAACAGATATTGCATAACTAAAATATTAGTTATACCTTTGTCGCGTAACTAAAATTATAGTTAATGAAATCAGCAAAAAATAAACTTACAGAGAAAGAATCGGTGATTATGAACCTGCTGTGGCAACACGGCCCGATGTATGTGCGCGAAATGCTGCCCCACTACCCCGAGCCGCGACCGCACTTCAACACAGTGAGCACTACAGTGCGCATTCTCGAGGAAAAAGGGTTTGTGAAGCATGAGGCCATCGGGGCATCACACCGATATTCTGCTGCCGTTGAGCCCACTTTCTTCCGCTCGCGCTCTCTGGCACAGGTGGTGAAAAGCTACTTCAACAACAGCTATACACAAGCAGTGTCGGCGCTGGTTGAAGAAGAAAAGCTGTCGGTAGACGAATTACGCAACATCATAAACATGATCGAACAACGCAAAAAGCAACAGCAACCATGACTCAGATATTAGCATACAGCATCATCAGCGGCATTTTTCTTGCCGCGGGCTATGTGGCATACATGCTCCTGCTGTCGCGACAGAAAGCATGCACAGCCAATCGCACGTATCTACTCGTCATCTACGCTGCAGCTCTTTGTGCCTATCCGATAAAGACGCTTTACACAGCAGTGCAGACTTCGGCCGCACTGCCCGACGTGTCGATAGGCAATCTATCGTTCGTCGGAACTATCATCAGCGCCTCGGAACAGCCGGGCGTGAGCCTGCCCACCATACTTGCCGGCATATATGCAGCGGGGGCTATTGCAGTAGCGGTATGGTCAATTGCCGGATACATAAATCTGCTACGCATTATTCGGTCGGGTCAAAAAAGCCACATATATGGCAACCACACAGTGGTTGTAGTCGACAGATGCGTCGTACCCTTCAGCTTCGGCAAATACATCGTCATAGGCAGAGACCCTGAGAATGAGACCGCCATGATACTCGCTCATGAAGCAGCACATCTTAGTCAGCTACATTGGGCCGATCTGCTTATGGCACAATGCGTGTGCGTAGTGATGTGGTATAATCCGGCTGCGTGGCTCATGCGTGCAGAATTGCGACGTGTGCATGAATACAGTGCAGACCATGCCGTGATATCAGCCGGCCACGACACCGCAGAATATCAGAATTTATTAATAAAAAAGGCTACCGGCACGAGATTGCAGTCGCTTGCCAATAGCCTTAATCACAGTAATATTTATAAACGTATCACCATGATGTACAAAAAATCTCCATCAGGCGCAGGTCGCCTGCGGGCTCTGGGTCTAATCCCGGCCCTTGTCGCAGCTGCCGCAGTGTGCTCGACACCTTCAGTAGTATCAGCTATGGACGCAGCTGCAACAACCGCTGTCCCCACAAGCAAAGTTACGCAAAAAAATCCAGTATCCGACGCTCCGGCTGCAATTCGCGTCATGCCGTCGTATCCCGGTGGCGAGCCGGCCATGATTAAATTTCTTATTGAGAACTTTAGGTATCCCGAGGCTGCAGCCAAGGCCAACCAAGAAGGCCGGGTGGTAGTGGGCTTCACTGTTGAACCCGATGGCTCAATAAGTGATATCGAGGTCATCAAAAGCGTCAGCCCCGATCTCGACAACGAGGCAATGCGCATTGTCAAGTCTATGCCCGCGTGGAATCCCGGGATAAACGAAGACGGAAAGCCAGTGGCATGCTGCTTTACCCTGCCCATAAATTTCAAACTCGAGAAAGACACTAAAACGGCTGACTAATTGACGGCGCATCGCACAAGCACAAAAAAAATTACTCGTCGTCACGACGAATAATCTTCTTACCTTAAATCTAATACC
>CAZAME010000122.1:0-3024 GCA_964486445.1 uncultured Bacteroides sp.
CGGCCATAGAAATCGTCGGCATTGATAACAGCAAAAGGCTCTTTGATGGCATCGCGGCCCATGAGCACTGCATGATTGGTACCCCAGGGCTTTGTGCGGTCAGCCGGACAAGCATAGCCTTCAGGAAGCTTGTCAATGCTCTGGAAGACAACCTCAACGGGGATGTGACCTTCATATTTAGAAAGAATTTTCTCGCGGAAGTCCTGCTCGAAGTCCTTGCGGATAACAAATACCACCTTGCCGAAGCCTGCTTTGATGGCATCATAGATAGAGTAGTCCATAATGGTCTCGCCGTTGGGGCCTAAGGGATCAAGCTGCTTGAGACCACCGTAGCGGCTACCCATGCCGGCTGCCAGAATGAAAAGTGTAGGTTTCATATTACTATTTTACTGTTGAAAAATTAAACACGATTGTGCGGGCATACATTTCGCCGGGCTCAAGAAGCACACGGGGGAAGTTGCTGTGATTTGGTGCATCGGGAAAATCCTGGCACTCTATAGACACAGTGTCATAGTCGTGATACTCATATCCGCCTTTGCCCTTGGGAGAGCCGCTGATCCAGTTGCCATTGTAGACATGCACGATGGGTTGGTCGGTGCTCACAGTGAGCTTGCGCCCCGACACAGGGTCAGTGAGCTCTGCTGCAAGAGAAATCTTGCCCGGCTCATGATCTTCAATTACCCATGAGCTGTCATAGCCCTTGCCATTCTTCAGCGCCGCGAAGTCTTCCTCTACAAAGGTGCGCAGAGGGTGCTCATAAGTGAAGTCCATCGGGGTGCCCTCCACTGCATCTATACGGCCATAGGGCACCAGTGTTTCGTCGGTGGGCACGTATGTGCGTGCGTTGAGCTTGAGTAAATGGTCAAGCGAAGTGCCGCTGTCATGACCGCCGAGATTATAGTAGACGTGATTTGTGAGGTTAATGATGGTGGTGGCGTCGGTGGTTGCATACATGCGCAAAGTGAGAGTATTGTCTTCGCTCCATGTATAAAGGGCGCGCACAGTGAGGTTGCCGGGATAGTGCTCCTCGCCGTCGGCACTGAAGTATGTGAATTCCACACCATCGGCAACAGGCTTAGCAGTCCAGATGCGGTTCTGGAAGCCCTCAGGACCACCATGCAAAGCATTAGGGCCATTGTTGATGGCAAGCTGATAGTGCTTGTCGCCAATGGAGAACTGACCTTTGCCTATGCGACCCGCATAGCGGCCCGGAATTTTTCCCGAGCAAGGCCCGTCGTAGAAGTAGTCCTTGGGGTCTTCATAGCCCATGGCCACGTCGGCGAGTTTACCGTCGCGGTCGGGTACAACCACACCCACGATGCCGGCACCGAGAGTAGACAATGTCACAGAAGCGCCCGAGCGGTTAGTAAGAGTGTAGAGTGTGATGTCGCCCTTGGGCGAGGGATATGTTGAGGTTTTGATAGTCATAACTTTATCAATAATTTAAAGTTTGCGAGCACCATCGCTGATGATTACAGGATAGATTGCGGGCTCATGACCATATTTTTCGGCAAATTTCTTGGTGACGGTGTCGATGAAGTTGTCATAAAGTTCGTCTTTAACCAGGTTGATTGTGCAGCCACCAAAGCCGCCACCCATGATGCGCGAACCAGTGACACCACATTCCTTGGCTACATCATTCAGATAGTCGAGTTCCTCGCACGAAACTTCATAATCCTTAGACAGGCCGTCGTGTGTTTCATACATCTTGCGGCCTACAGTCTCGCAATCGCCTTTCTCAAGAGCGTCGCACACGGCAAGCACGCGGTCTTTTTCTTCAATGACAAACTTTGCGCGGAAATAGTCTTCAGCCGAAATCTCGCCGCGGATGGCGTTGAGAGCCTCCATTGTGGCATCGCGCAGAGTGGCTATGCCAAGCTTGGCAGCAACACGCTCGCATGACTCACGACGCTTGTTGTAAGGCGAGTCAACCAACGCATGCTTAACTTTTGAATCGACAAGCACGAGCTTGTAGCCGTCGATCTTGAAGGGGAAATATTCATACTCCATCGAGCGGCAGTCAAGACGCATCAGATGATCTTTCTTACCGAAGACCGATGCAAACTGGTCCATGATGCCGCAGTTTACGCCGCAGTAGTTATGCTCGGTAGACTGGCCGATCTTGGCAAGCTCAAATTTGTCGATGCTGTTGTTGTTGAACATATCGTTGAGAGCGAAAGCAAAGCAGCTTTCAAGAGCAGCCGACGACGACAGACCTGCACCCAGAGGCACATTGCCTGCAAAGACTGCATCAAAGCCCTTGACGGTGCCGCCGCGCTTGATGATTTCACGACATACACCGAATATATAGCGCGCCCACTGCTGAGCGGGAGCATCAGCCTCCTCAAGACCAAACTCCACATACTCGTTGATGTCGATAGAGAACAGACGTACTTTGTCGGACCCGTTGGGCGCAATCTCAGCCATGATGACCTTGTCGATAGCGCCGGGGAACACGAAGCCGCCGTTATAGTCGGTGTGCTCGCCGATGAGGTTAATACGACCTGCCGATGCATAGAGTGTGCCTTCGGTGGCAAAATGCTTGTTGAATTCCTGTCTGATTTTATTTTCCATTTTCGACGGAGATATTATTTGGTATTAGTATTGTTATTTATTGTGATTGCGAAATTGGCGAAAAATTTTGAGACTCACAACACCCGCGGGCTTTAATTATGACTTTTTGACTTTATCGGGGTTGCGGCTGACAAAATCTTTCCATGACGAATAACTGCGTGTCTTCACCGGGCGCCCGGTCTCATAGAAATGACACATTGCGGCTGCAAGCGCGTCGGTGGCATCAAGTTGCCGTGGCAGATTCTCGGCAGGAATACTGAGAATGCGTCGCAGCATATCCTGCACCTGCTCCTTCGACGCCGCACCATTGCCGGTAATTGCCATCTTTATTTTTCGCGGCTCATATTCAGTGATGGGGACATCTCGGCTGAGCGCCGCCGCCATAGCCACACCCTGGGCGCGCCCAAGCTTGAGCATTGACTGCACATTTTTGCCGAAAAACGGCGCCTC
>CAZAME010000123.1:0-2897 GCA_964486445.1 uncultured Bacteroides sp.
CGTTGAGGGCGTCGATTTCAGCCTGGTTGTAGGGGGTAACGGTCTTGAATCCTTCGCCGAAGTGGTAGGTGAGGCCGGCTACTACATTGAAGTTAGAGTAGTGGACGTCGTAAGCGGCAGAGCTCTGCTCAGCACCGCGGGCGGTCATATCCCACACGATTGAAGGCTTAACCGAGATTGTCACGTGCTTTGACACGTTGAAGTTGAAGTTAAGACCAGCCTTTGTGGCGAAGTAGTTATAGTCGTTGACTTCGGTTTCGTAGTCGTGACCCCAGCCTGCGCCTGCTACAGCCTCGATGTCGAATACACGGTGATGACCGGGATAACCGCCGAAGAGGTTGAAGAGGTTGACAGCGCCATAGGCACCTACGTATGAGTTATCGAAAACGGTGTTGCTGTGGGGGCCATAGCCTGAAACAGAAGAGGTGTTCACGCCGAAGAGACCTTCAACGCCTACTGCAAATGCGGGGGTTACCTGCTTCTGGATGTGGAGACCGGCGAGGCCGCGCATATCACCGAAAAATGCATGGTTAGTAGTGGGGGTGGTGACACCACCGTCAAGGCCCATAGACCAATTGCTAAAGAATCGGGGTGATTCGAGAGCTGTCTGTGCTGAGGCTGACATTGCACCTGCGGCAATCGCAGCCATTAAAATCATCTTTTTCATAATAGGTAAATATAAACTTGTTAAAACGTTTTTGTTTGCTTTGTTGTGTGGGATGTTATTTGCTTTTTCCGTTTGTAAAAAGAATAACACGATTTCTTTAAAAAGTGTTCAGTCTTGTTGCAAATCTATTACAGAAATTGCGTGTTTTATTGTTTGTGAATCAAATCCACGTGCTGATAATGAGGCGTATAGCTTGGCTTTTTGCTCATATTGCAAAGGTCGCGAAAATTGTCGGGCTTTTGTGCGGGCGAGTGATATAGCTGCTGTGTCGTAGGCGTCGGCGGGCACAGAGGCGAGTGCATCGGTGACAATTTCGGGCGATATATGCTTCATGCGCAGTGCGAGGGCTATTTTGCGAGGTCCCCAGCCTGCAAACCGAGCCTTGTCGCGGGCGAGTGCTCTGGCAAATCGCGCATCGTCGATAAAACGGTCGCGCTTGAGAGCTTCAATTATTTCAGCAATGGCGGCCGAGGGGAGGACCATGCGGCGCAGTTTTGTGGCGATCTCAAATGTGCAGTGCTCGGCTTTGGCACACAGAGCCTGCATTTTTGCCAGGGCTGCCTCTGCGGTGATGGGTTTGCTCTGTTTCATAACGCAGGGCGGGTGGCTGAGGCAAAGCGCACTTTATCGGCAAAGTCGCGATGCAGTTCGACATTTATAAATCCCTCGGAGACGAGCATGTCATGCAGGTCAGAGGCAAAGAGAGGATTTATTTCAAGGAATAATCGACCGCCTGGCGCAAGTGCTGTGGCGGCATATTGAGCGATGGCTCTGTAGAAGAGCAGGGGAGCGTCATCGGGCACGAACAGAGCACTGTGTGGTTCGTGTTTCAATACTCTGTCTTCCATAGATGCAGCCTCGCTGTCGGCAATGTATGGCGGGTTCGACACAATTATGTCGAAAGTATCGTCTACGGGGCTGGCGGTTAATATGTCGTCTTGTCGGAAGTTTATATTTACTTTTAGAGATGCAGCATTCTCGCGGGCTACGGTCAGGGCATCGGAGCTGATGTCAATTGCTGTGATGTCGGCGAATTTGAGAGCGCGGGCAAGAGAGATGGCGATGCATCCGCTGCCGGTGCCTATATCGAGAACGCGCAGGTCGGTGCGGTCGCCGCATCGGTCGGTGATCATGTCGACGAGCATGGCGGTCTCCGGGCGAGGGATGAGTGTGGCCGGTGTGACTTTATAGTCGTTGCCCATGAAGTGAGCGACTCCCAACACGTATTGTATAGGTTCGCCCGCGCACACGCGCGCGACGACCTTGTCGACGCTGTCTTTGAGCCATAGTGTTACGTCGTCGCCACCATGCAGCACACAATCTACAGGCGAATAATTTTTAAGACGTAGCATTGTCTCGCGCATCATGGCTTGTGCCTCGCCTTTGCCACCCACGCAGGGCGACAGGCGCATCACAGAGTCGGCAATAAGTTGCGAGAGAATCATTTGTTATAAGTGTTAATTAAACATCGTTAAAATGCCACATCGAGCGCAAAGATAGTTAAAAATTTGATAACGACAAGAATTGCCACAAAAATTGAAGTATGCACATCAGCCGCGCGATCGCAGATTATAACCCACCTATGTAATGGTGGTACTATATTCCATTACCTTTTTATTGAATTTTTGAAGCGAAGAGTTGCCGGTGGGGTTGGAGAATCGGCAAAGTTTGTGTAATTTTGCGTTTTCATAACCGGCGTAGGGCTATGCCCGGAGTCTGCGGGGCGTAAAATATTGCGGCAGAGCACCCTGCAAGATTTCAAGCTAAAGCAATAAACCTCACTCTGTCCGCGCAGGATATCAGTAGCAGTGGATACGAAGTATATCTTTGTCACCGGAGGTGTGGTGTCATCGCTTGGCAAGGGCATCATCTCATCGTCGCTCGCTTGTTTGCTCAAGGCACGTGGCTATCGAGTAACAATTCAGAAGTTTGACCCGTATATCAATATCGATCCCGGTACGCTCAATCCGTATGAGCACGGAGAGTGCTATGTGACGGTAGACGGGCACGAAGCAGATCTTGACCTTGGCCATTATGAGCGATTTACGAATATTCATACCACTAAGGCCAACAATGTTACCACGGGCCGTATCTATCAGAATGTCATAAACAAAGAGCGCCGAGGCGACTATCTGGGCAAGACAGTGCAGATTGTGCCTCATATCACCGACGAGACCAAGCGCAATGTGAAGATACTCGGCAATACCGGTAACTTTGACTTTGTCATCAC
>CAZAME010000124.1:0-2308 GCA_964486445.1 uncultured Bacteroides sp.
AAAAGATGTCTCTTCATTGGATACTTATATATCAGTTTATAGTAATAATAAATGATATTGATGCGTGAATTGACAAGTTGCTGTTCGGCGTCGAGGCGTGCGTTGGCCGCGTCGAGCATGTCTGTTATCAGTGCCATGTCGGCCGAATAGCGTGTTGAGGTCACTTTATAGTTGCGCTCGGCCAGCTCTACGCTTTTCTCGCGTGTCTGCAGTTCTTCGTATGCCTCGAGGTAGCGCACATAATCGGCGCGCACGGCCATCGACACGTTTTCGCGTGTCGCTTCAAGGCTCTCCATTGAGTGGCGCACTGCCACCTTGCTTTTTGCAAGCGATTTGTTGGTCTTGTATAGCGAACCGATATTGTAGCTCACGCCAAGACCCACATACCAGTAACTTAGATTGCGGTTGATAGGCGGCACTTCCACCAGGATAGGCCCGTCTATGTTCCAGCCGGCCTGCAATCCTATTTTGGGGCGGCGCTCCGACTTGACAAGCGATTCGGCCTTGCGGCTTATGTCGACTCCCGAGCGCGCAAGCTTCAGTGCCGGTGCTAAGGTCTCTGCTTCCGACAGCCAGTCGGCTTCTGCTCTCTGAGGCAGACTGCGCGCCAGAATCGTTGAGTCGGGCAGGATGACTGTGCCCTCAGGCATGCCCGCCATTGTCACAAGATTGTTGTTGAGAATGTCGAGTGTGTTGTCAATGCGCGTGAGTTGCAGATTGAGGTTTGCCACCAGCAGTTCATAGCGTGTGATGTCGTTCTGCAACACAGTGCCCTGTTCATGCCGCGCCCGCATGTCGGCGAGCACCTTGTCGGCAGCCGCAATATTGCCCTTCACGACAGTCCGCAGATTGGAGTATTTATATATGTCGAGATAAAATCCCGTCAGGGCGAAGCGCAGATTGTTGCGCTCAAGTTCGGTCGCAAATCTCGAGGCTGTGAGTTTTAGCTCCGCCAGTTCTATTGAGTTGCTGATAGCACCACCCGAGTAGAGAGGCTGCGATATATTCACCGACAGTCCTGTGCCCAGGTGAGGAATCGGGGCACGTTGATAATCAGTGAAATTGCGCTTTGTGGTGAAGCCGTCGCCAATATAGCTCACAGATAGGGCGGCGTTGATGTCGGGGAGACGAGAGGCACGAGCGACCGATACATCACGTGCAGCCTCTTCCTCCGCCGTAACCGATGGTCGGAGCTGCGCACTATTGCTCTCGGCAATCTCGAAAATTTCTTCCAGCGAGATCATCGGCTTTGCGTCAGCGCACACTCCACCGCTCAGCAAGGCAGCCGACAGCAGCCCTGCGAGCAATCGAAGATTGTTCATAACAAGGTAATTATGTGGATGAATTTAATAGGGATTTAAAATATGTCATGCGGCAGCGGCGACACACGTCGGCACTCTCCGCGCAGCGTTTTCATGCACGAATCTATGTTTACAGTCGGGCTGTACTTTTCCAGTTTTCAAGAAATCCCCAGTTCCTCACAAGAGGACAGGCTGACACGATAAAATACTTATCTACAATCATAAAAAAGCGGCTCTTTATGAACCGCACTGCAAAGTTACGAAATTATTCTTAATTCCCTAACAACAAAAAGCCCCATATCTCAGCAAAGAGATAGAGATACATGCCGAAAGAGAACACCGCTCCGGGCCTTTTGTCTTGCCGAGCAATGCAATGTTAGGCTCGGAATACGCCCCCACGCGCCATCACTATAACTCACAAGCCTGAAAGGCTTGCCTTTTAGATAACCCCCACTTGCTGAGCGCATCGCGCGAAGTTAGTGGGGGCCAAGACCACCCCATAAATATCGAGTCTGCAAAGACTCGCCCTGAACACGCTGTGCCCACACCAACCAGTATTAGTCTTATTGGTCCTATCATCCTATCGCCCCGCCACATTGCGGCACGCAGGTTGTGGTCACCGCTATCCTTTTTGCTAGAAGCCGTCTTTATACGTTGCTGCGTAGCAGCCCGAGCCTCCTTGGAGGCGATCGGAATTGTAGCCCCGACCAAAGGCCGCATCTCCCTCTATCGTTATCCATTAACTTATTTGTATAGGGTGACGGAAAAGGAGTAGGTATTAATATAAATATAAAGATTAATGCCTCTAACCTCATTAACAACCTAATTCCTCCATAAATCACAATAATGTCCACTATATCAATCTACTAACAATAATTGTTCTTTCGTTAGTCCCTCAAATATTAAAATAATGTTAAAACCATTCTCCCCACTAAATATCCACTCCTTATCTTTTATATATAGGTGTTCAAAAAAGAAATGAAAAGGAGGATTTGAACGAAATAGAA
>CAZAME010000125.1:0-2284 GCA_964486445.1 uncultured Bacteroides sp.
GAGATCTTGTTGTGTGAGGGAAAGTATTTCCCGACGTTGCTTCATTATATCTTTAAGCTCCATAGTATGACATAATAAACTTTCGTGCAAAGTTATTAAGAAAGTCTGAAGTAATCAAATAAAAGTCCGATAAAGCATACTTTTGTTGCGGAATTTGAAATGGAGATAAAAAAGGCTACAAAAGTATTATATGTTGTACCTGCAATGTCGTTTGGAAGAAAAATATACGAGAAGATAAGAATTATTTGGTAACTATTCAGCCAACAAGTATATAATTACCAAACAAAATCATCTTCACGTTGCCACTCTACCACCGCGCCTGATGCACGGGTGGCGGCAACATCTACAAGACGTTGGTTGGATGAGCCTCTGAATAGCAGATGCACCGTGTCGCGCAGGTCTTCGATATATGGCCCATCGACAAGCACGTCGATATATGACAGCAATTGACTCATCGCCGAGTCGGCCGCAACTTGCTCGTAGGTATAACCGGTGTAGCACCATATATTATGCCCCGTATCCTTTAGTCGCTTTGCCAGAGGCAGAAGAGCCTCGGCCTGAAGCATAGGATCACCCCCTGAGAAGGTGACATCCACGCTCTCGGCATCAAGAATCTGCGCATACACCTCGTCGACCGACATTGCCGAGCCTGAGTCGAGGGGCCACGTATGACTGTTGTGGCATCCCGGGCAATGATGTTTGCAGCCGGCGAAATAGACCGATGTGCGCAACCTTGGTCCGTCGACCGACGTGCCTGTTATTATTTTCACCACACGCAGTGTGGCATCGTTATGGCTCATTTGTGTATGACGCGGTCGTTGAGTTCGGCGAGTTTGGCGCTGTTCCAGCGGTCGGTGGTACCCACAAGATAACCGGTAATGCGCTGCAGGCGGTCGATAGCATTGCTGCCGCACGTCGGGCAGGTCTCGAGGTTGTCTGAAGCATCTTCATAGCCGCAGTTCATGCAGCGGTTGCGATTATGGTTGACCGAGCAATAACCGATATTGTGCTTGTCCATCAGGTCAACCACAGCAGCGATAGCATCAGGATTATGTGTGGCATCACCGTCAATCTCCACGTAGAAGATGTGACCGCCGCGGGTGAGCTCGTGGTAGGGAGCCTCGATGCGGGCCTTGTGCGATGGCGAGCAGTTATAGTAGACAGGCACGTGGTTTGAGTTGGTGTAATATGCGCGGTCGGTGATGCCGGGGAGTATGCCGAAAGTGCGCTTGTCTTTCTGTGTGAATTTACCCGACAGACCTTCGGCCGGAGTAGCGAGCACAGAGAAGTTGTGGCCGTAGCGCACTGAAAATTCATTGGCTTTGTCTCGCATGCGGGTTACGATGCGCAGGCCCAGTTTCTGAGCCTCATCGCTCTCGCCGTGGTGCTTGCCGATGAGGGCTACAAGACATTCCGCCAATCCGATGAAGCCGATGCCGAGAGTGCCTTGATTAATGACCGACTCGATAGTGTCATTGGCTTTAAGCTCACCGCTACCGTTCCACAACTTCGACATCAGCAGAGGGAATTGTTTTGCCAGAGCTGTGCGCTGGAAGTCGAAGCGATCATTAAGCTGGCGCGCTGTCACCTCGAGAGTTTCGTCAAGACGCTTGAAGAATGTCGACAGGCGCTCTTCGCGGTCAAGGATATTCATGCACTCGATGGCGAGGCGCACTATGTTGATGGTGGTGAAGCTCAGGTTGCCGCGGCCAACAGATGTCTTTTCTCCGAAGCGGTTTTCAAAAACACGTGTGCGGCAGCCCATGGTGGCTACTTCATAAAGATATCTTTTGGGATCTGCCACATTCCATTTTTCATGCTGGTTGAAGGTGGCGTCAAGATTCACGAAGTTGGGGAAGAATCTGCGCGCGGTCACTTTGCATGCCAGTCTGTAGAGGTCGTAGTTCGGATCCTCAGGCAGATAGCTGACACCTCGTGTTTTCTTCCATATCTGTATAGGGAAAATAGCCGTCGCGCCGTTGCCTACTCCTTGATAGGTGGAGCGCAGCAGCTCGCGGATCACGCAGCGGCCCTCGGCCGAAGTGTCGGTGCCGTAGTTGATCGACGAGAACACCACCTGATTGCCTCCGCGCGAGTGTATGGTGTTCATATTGTGGATAAATGCTTCCATGGCCTGATGCACGCGGCTCACTGTGCGGTTTACGGCATGTTGCAGCAACCGGGCGTCACCTTCAAGACCGTCGAGAGGAGCTGTCAGATAATCTTTAAGCTCGGCATTATACAGATTGGAGTGGTCGTTGCCATCGAGCGCTTCGGGATTCTT